>DASRJN010000461.1:0-2891 GCA_035649455.1 Acidimicrobiales bacterium | reverse complement strand
CGCGCGGGCGGTCCGGAAGGTGTACCGGACCGGGGCTCAACCCGTCGAAGCCCTTCGGGGCATCGACCTCGACGTCGCCGAGGGCGAGCTGGTCGCCGTCATGGGGCCGTCGGGCAACGGCAAGACGACCCTGCTGAACTGCCTCTCCGGCCTCGACGACATCGACGAGGGCACGGTCCACATCGACGGGGTCGACCTCCACCGGTTGAGCGACGCTCGCCGCACGGCCCACCGGGCCGCCCGCATGGGCTTCGTGTTCCAGGCCTTCAACCTCGTTCCGGTGCTGTCGGCTCGGGAGAACGTCGAGCTGCCGCTGCTGGTCAACGGCGTCCGGCCCCGAGCCGCCCGGAAACGGGCACTGGCCATGCTCGACCGGGTCGGGCTGGCCGACCGGGCCGGCCACCGCCCTTCCGAGCTCTCGGGCGGCGAGCAGCAGCGGGTGGCCATCGTCCGTGCGCTGGTGACCGCGCCGGCGATCGTCTGGGCCGACGAGCCGACCGGCAACCTCGACAGCCAGACCGCTGGGTCGGTGCTGGAGGTGCTGCACGAGGCCCACCGGGCCGGCCAGACGCTGGTTCTGGTGACCCACGATCGGACCATCGGCGCGACCGGGACTCGGCTGGTGCAGGTGCGTGACGGCCGGATCACTTACGACGGCAGCCCCGCGGTTCTGGGCGTCGACCCCCAACGGGTGGCCAACGGGACCCTGGCCGTCGATCCGCTCACCGGATCCGCTTCCGGTCATGGTGGGGAAGCGGCGCTGCGATGATCGGCCTCCGGCGGCGGAACCTGGGCCGCATGGCGTTCCGCAACATCGCCCGCCGGCCACTCGAGGCCGTGATGGTCGTGTCCGGGGCGGCACTCGGGACGGCGATAGTCACCGCCGCCTTCGTCGCGGGCGACACGTTCGACGCGTCGATCCGGGCCGACGCCCGTACCGAGCTCGGTCCGATCGACGAGACGGTCGCGGTGGACGACGCGGCGCGGCTCGATGACGTTGCCCGCGCGCTCGACGCCGGGTCCCTCAGCGACACCGACGGCACGCTCTCCCTGGTCGAGGCGCCGGCCGCGGTCCGGGCCGGGGACCACGCCGAGCCGACCATCGGCCTCGGCGAGCTGGACTTCGACGCCGCCCGGGCCTTCGGCGACGATGTCGCGGCCACCGGCCTGGCCGGCGCCGGCCCGACGCCGTCCGGCGACGAGGTGGTGATCAACCGGAAGCTGGCGGACGACCTGCAGGTCGGCACCGGCGACATCGTGGAGGTCTTCGCCTACGGGCAGCGCCTGCCGGTGACCGTCCGCACGATCACCCCGCGCGTCGGCCTGGCCGGTTACAACCCCATGTACCTCGCCCCGGGCACCCTCGCCCGCCTGGCCGCCGGGGCGCCGTCCGACGTCGCCGCCCCGCGTCAGCCACCGATCGGCGAGATCCTCGTGTCCAATGCGGGCGGTGTCTACGACGGCAGCGTCCACTCCGCCGCGGTCTTCGACGCCTTGGACCAGCGGGTGGCCGGCATGCCCGGTGTCGATGTGTTCCAGGCCAAGCAGGACCTCCTGGACGAGGCCCGGTCGAGCGGCGCGGAGATGCGTGAGATGTTCAGCGCCCTCGGCACCTTCAGCATCGCGGTCGGCGTCCTGCTGCTGGTCAACCTGTTCGTCATGCTGGCCGAGGAGCGCAAGGCGGAGCTCGGGATGCTGCGGGCCCTCGGCCTGAAGCGCAACCACCTGGTCCGCCTGTTCGGCCTGGAGGGCACGCTCTATTCGGTGGTGGCCGCGGCCCTGGGCGCGGTGGTCGGGATCGGAGTCGGCCGGCTCATCCTGGTGGCCATGGAGCACATCCTGGCCGACGAGGTCCGCCAGGAGGGGCTGTCCTTCGTGTTCGCGGTCCAGCCGTCGAGCCTGATCCTCGGCTCGGTGGTCGGCCTGGCGATCTCGCTGATCACCGTTTGGGCCACGTCGGCCCGGATCGCCCGGCTCAACGTCATCCGGGCCATCCGCGACCTGCCGGAGCCGGCCGTGCGCCGGGCTTCGTGGCTCCGGCTGGTGCTGGGCGCCATCGGGATGGTCCTCGGCGGTCTCATACTCAACGCCGGCCTCAGCGGTGATGCCGCGATCCCGGTACTCATCGGTCCCGCCGTGGCGCTGGCCTCCGCCGTCCCGCTCTTCGGCCGCTGGTTGCCCCGCCGCGTGGTCATCGCCACCGCCGGCGGACTGGCTGCGGTCTGGTCGGTCGCCGCGCTGGCCGTCGCGCCCGACGCGTTCCACGACGCCGGGATCGAGATGTTCGTCGTCCAGGGCCTGGTGCTGGTCGGGGCGGCGGTCGCGGTCCTCGCCCAAGGCGACCGGGCCTGGGCGTGGGTCGCCAACCGGCTGGCCGACCGGGGTGGCCTGGCGGGCCGGCTCGCAGTGGCCTACCCGCTGGCCCGCCGGGTGCGCACGGCGATGCTCCTGGCCATGTTCGCCCTGATCACCTTCATGCTCACGTTCATGTCGGTGCTCAGCAATGCGTTCATGGCCGAGGCGCCCGCCCTCGCGGCCGGCCAGAGCGCCGGTTGGGACATGTGGGTCGACTCGCTGTCGACGAGCCCGGTCGACGCACGCGACCTCGGGCAGGACCCGGACGTCGCCTCGACGGCCTCGCTGACCAGCGGCTCCGCCCAGCTGTCCACCGAGGGCTACGAACCGGCGAACCCCGACGATTCCTTCTGGCCGGTGACCGGCATCGACGAGGCCATGCTCGGCCCCGGCATGCTGGACCTGTCCGAGCGCCTCGACCGCTACCCGGACGACCGGGCGGCGTACGAGGCCATCCTCGCCGACCCGACGCTGGCCATCGCCCCCGACTGGCTGCTCGAAGGGGACGACGGGCCCGACGCCGAAGCCGGCGTCCA
>DASRJN010000460.1:0-2220 GCA_035649455.1 Acidimicrobiales bacterium | reverse complement strand
ATCTTCCTGCTGTTGGGCATACCCGACTCCGACGTGCCGAACGTCAAGACATGGGCCCAGAGCCGCGTCCAGATCAACTTCGGCGACCTGCCGGAGGCCGACCAGGTGGCGCACGCGAAGAACGTCGTGGCCTACTGGCGGTACTGCGAAGCGCTGGTGGACGAGCGCTTCGTACAGCCCGGCGACGACCTGCCGAGCGATCTCGTCCGGGAGTACCAGCGCGGCGACAAATCGATCACCAAGGACGAGATGGCCGGGCTGGTGTTCGGCCAGCTGACCGCCGGTCACGAGACCACGACCGGCCTGCTGGCAACCGGGTTCCTCCAGCTCCTTCGCCATCGCGAGCAGTGGGAGGCGCTGTGCCGTGATCCGGGGCTGATCCCGAACGCTGTCGAGGAGCTCCTGCGCTTCTGTACGCCGGTGCTGGCGGCCAAGCGCCAGGTCACCCAGGCCACGACGGTCGGCGACGTGGAGCTCCCCGCGGGCGCCAACGTGCTGTTGCTGCTCGGGTCGGCCAACCACGACGAGGCCGTCTTCCCCGGTGGCGACAGCCTTGACATCTGCCGCCCGGACGTCAGCCGGCACCTGGCGTTCGGACACGGCATCCACTTCTGCCTCGGCGCAGCGCTGGCCCGACTCGAGGCTCAGGTGGTCCTGCGGGAGCTCACCGCCAGGTTGCCGCACGCGCGGCTCGTCGAGCCGCAGGAGATTTCGTTCTCGCGTAACACGACGTTCCGGTCGCCGCTACAGCTGCTGGTCGAGTGGGAGGACACACTGCCGAGCTCGGCTGGCTAGCCCGGTGCGGAGGGGCACTCGTCGATGCGGCTCACGTAGTCGGAGTCTCCGGGGCCCTCGTCTCTTGCCCAGCGGTACGAGGACGACAGGAGCAGCCGGCCCGACGGCTCGACGTGGTGGGTGCCGTCGGTGGCGAAGCTGGTCTCTCCTCCCTTCAACGTGATGTGGACGCTCCACAGGCGCCGCGAGATCCAGAACGGCTCGAAGCTGACGGCGTAGACATCGACGTAGTCGTCGGCCCCGGTGTCGTCCGCAGGGTCGCCGCGGTAGCCGAGGAGGTACCAGTCCTCGTTGACGTCCCGCACCAGCTTGGTCTGCGTCGTGCCCTCCGGGATCGGGAAGGGGAACATGTGACGCCGCGCCGGACGCAGGGCGGAGACGTTCATGGCGCCCTGCTCGCATGTGGGGAACAGGTCCGTGTCCCGGGCGGTCAGCAGCGCGCCCCACCCCCAGTGGTAGCTGGCGACGCCCAGGTAGTAGTCCCGGCCCACCCGATCGAGGAACAGCAGGTTCGGCCCGGGCACCGGGAAGCCCTGATCCAGCAGGTCGTGGAGGACCAGGCCGCCGGACGGGTCCCAGCGGTAGACGCTCACCTGCCGAGTGTCGTGCTCCTCGGTCACGAACAGGTACCCCGCGTCGCGGCCGTCGACCTCGGGAAGGAAGCAGATGTCCGCCGGATGACGCTCCTCGATGTCCACGAGCGTCCGCAGGGGCGCCACGGTGAGCGGGTCGGTGTCGAGGATGTGCTCGCCGTCGGTCGGTCCGGCGTAGCCGTACTCGGAAAGGATGCCCCGGCCGCGCTCGGACGGGTCGTCGAAGTTGACCGGCTCCGAGTGCGCGAGGAAGAAGGTGATCGAGCCGTCCGAGAGCCGGGGCGTGCGCGCGATCGCCTGGTGGTGGCCCTCGCCCAACCCGTCCCTCAGGCGCTCGATCGTGTCGAGGTAGCAGCTGGTGCAGGCCCGAGCGTTGGTCGCCACCGCGTTCAGCTCGGCGCGGATCTCGCGGGCAGTCGCGTGCGACTGGGGGTACTGGCACCGTGGGCGCTCGTGGGCCGAGCCTGGGGGCACCGCGCCAGCCTGCCACGATCGCCCGCCCCGTGAGCCGTTCAGAGGCGGCAGAATCGCCTCCGACGATGCTGGATCACGCGCAGCTCCTGGAGCTCCACCACGGGGTCACGGTCACCCGCGCCGTCGACGAGCGCCTGTGGACGCTGTCGCGCCAGGGCCGCGCCGGGTTCGTTCTCACCGCCCGGGGGCACGAGGTGGCCCAGGTGGCGAGCGTGGCGGCGATGCGGATCGGCCACGACTCGGCCTGGCCGTACTACCGGGACCTGGGCGTCGGCATCGCCATGGGCGTGTCGCCGTACGAGGTGTTCCTCGGGGCGCTCCGGAGGGGATCCGATCCGCACTCCGGCGGGCGGCAGTT
>DASRJN010000459.1:0-5136 GCA_035649455.1 Acidimicrobiales bacterium | reverse complement strand
CCCGGCGGGGACCACGTGTGAGTCGCGGATCGGGCGGATGTTCCTCGACGGGGTCGAGATCGCCCCCACTGACTCGTTCCGGGTCACGATGAACAACTTCCTGGCCACCGGCGGCGACGGGTTCACGGTCTTCAACGAGGGCACGAGCGCCCTGGGAGGAGCCCAGGACATCGACGCCCTGGTGGCTGCGTTCGGAGCCGCCGAGCCCGCCGGCATCGCGGTCCCGCCGCTCACCCGCATCGTCCCGATCCCGCCGCCCGCTCCCTGAATCGAGCAGTCGACGCCCCGTCCCGGCACGGACAGTGCCGGGACGGGCAACCAGACTGGACCGCCCTCAACGGCGGCACCGGTCGCCGATCGGCCCCACCCGCGCTAGACGCGATCGGCGGGGTCGGCGGACATCGGGACCCGCCAGTTGACCACCAGGCCGAGCTGGGCGTAGAGGCCGGCCCAGTCGATGTAGCGGCGGACGTCCAGCTTGGGACCGTCCGCCGTCTCCTGCACCGTGAACAGGCTGTAGCCATGGACCTCGACGTCGCGCATGGTGGCCGGGAGGCCGTTGAGCGTGCCCTGATGGTCGTGCTTGCCGCGGTAGGTCCACTCGGCGCCGACTCCGCCCGGGCCGGCGGGGCCTGAGGTCTGCTCGTCGACGTTCCAGATGGGGGCGCGGTCGGTGAACCACTGCTCCAGGCTCACGAGGATGTCCGCGAAGGCGAACGCGTCGAGCAGGTTGGCGTCGGTCCTCAACCGCTCGACGAGGTCGGCCGGGCCGGTCTGCATCTGGTCCGCGATCTCCTCGCCCTGGTTGGAAGCGCTGCGCTGGTTGAAGCGCTCGATGAAGCGGGTCAGCTCCCGGGGGTCGCTCATGGCCGGATCCATCCGTCGTAGCTGACGCCACCCGCGGGCACGGATGGCGACACCACCACCGGTCCCCCGATGCCTTCGTAGTCGGCGAGGATCGGCGGGGCGATCGCGATGCCCACTCCGGCGGTGTCGGCGTTGTTCTTGAGCTGCGCCGGCTGCTGGTGCCGCTCGTGGGTCACGACCCAGGTCGCGAACGGCCGGTCGACCGGCCGGGGCCAGCCGGGTGGGCCGGCTGCTGTCACCGCGGGCGGGAAAGCGATCACCTCGTAGTAGTCCTCGGTGCTGGGCACCGGCTCGCGCAGATTGTTCACCCGGGTCGTGGCGCTCACGGCGATGGGGCTGGTGGCCACGGTGGCCCCCTTGTGCGGCGGCGTCACGAAGATGATCGAGACCAGCCGTCCGCCCGGGGTCGTGGTCCGCTGCACCACCCACGCCTCGAACCAGTGGATCCCGCACACCCAGAACAGCTCGATCGTCGCCGGGTCGGGGTGCGCGGGTGGGTCCTGCGGGTCCTGGTCCGGCATCAGGCCCAGCGATACCTCCAGGCCCCAGCGAAGGGCCCGCCGCACGATCTGGTTGACGTCGCCGCGGTAGCCGACCCATCTCCCGGTGGGCGCCGGGCTCGGCGGACCAAGCTCCCACGGGGCTCCTTTGGTCGGACGTGAGTAGCCGAACCAGTCCTCGATGATGTGAGCCCGCACGCTCTCCGCCCCGGCCTCGACCCCGGTCGCATCGGGCACCTTCGCGAACGCCCCGTCGACCCATAGGTCGGGCAGCACGTCCTTCACCCACGCCGCGCTGGCATCGGCATCGGCAGCGGCAGTGGCCTCGGCCAGTCGCAGATTCCGGAGCACTTCCCGCTTGTCCGCCCGGTTCAGGTAGCTCTCGATCAGGCCGAGCGTCGGGCCCTTCTCGAGGTGGTAGGGCATCCCGTCCGTCATGCGATCCCCCTGTATGCCGCCAAGCCCGCCCGGCACGAGCGGGCGCCGAAACTATGCCGTCACGGGCGGTGCAAACGAAAGACCTCGATGGCGTCGGGCAGGCCCTTCATCTGCCGGCGTCCTAGCTCGTCGACCGCCAGGCCGGCTCGGGCCAGGCGGGCGGTGACCCCGGCGGTGCCGATGACCTCCCCCGGCTGGGCCAGGGCGCACAGGCGGGCGGCCTCGGACTGGACCAGGCCGAACCAGTCGCCGCCGGAGGGGATGGCGGGGCCGTGCGCCAGCCCGATGCGCATCAGGAGCGCCAGGTCGGGCTCGGCCCGGTGCCAAGCCGTGATGTCGTCCTGCACGGCCAGCGCGCAGCGGGCGGCCTCGGTGGTGTCGTCGAAGACGGCGTTGAGCCCGTCGCCGGTGTGCTTGATCTCGATCCCGCCGAACTCCCGCAGCCGGGACCGGACCAGCCGGTCGTGGATGCGCAGCTGCTCCAGGTAGAGCGCGTCGCCCAGCCGCACGTTGGACTCGGTCGACCCCACGACGTCGCTGGTGAAGATCGTGCGGTCCCGGGCGGCGCGCGCCCGAACGACCGCGTGCCCGAGCCCCTCGGCCACGGCTTCGGCGCGCGCGGCCCAGCCGACCATGCCCTCGGCGTCGAAGGCATCCGCCGCCTCCGCCAGGAGCGCCGCCACGTCCCGGCGGGCACCGCCGACCGCCGCCGCGCAGCGAGCGAGCTCGAGCCGCACCTTGGCCGCCTCGGCTCCCAACCGCTCGCGCTCGCACCACCCGGCGGCCTGCTCGGCCAAGCGTTGCGCCCGGCGGGCATCGCCGCCGTGGCGGGCGACGACGGCGGCCAGCCGGAGGATGGACGCGGGCCAGCCCAGCGTGACCAGCACGCCCCGCTCGTGGAGCGTCTCGATCGTGTCCGCCGCCGAGGCCACCAGCCCGGGCTCGTCGAGCAGGTCGCCCAGCTCGATCACCGCCACCGCGATGCCTTCCGAGTTGAGCGTGACGGGCCCTCGGACCCCGCCGCGCCAGCGCGCCCGCCGCAGCCGGGCCCGGGCCTCGCCCGCGTCCCCGGCCTCGACCGCGGCCAGGGCCAGGACCGCCGACGGTGGGTCGAGGTCGGGCTCGGCGGGCACCAGCGGCGCGGTCTGGGCCCGTGCCGCGACGATCGCGAGCACCGGCGCCAGCAACGCCGCGATGTAGGTGAAGCCGGTGGACCGCCACAGGCGGTGCGCCCGCTCCGCGGCCTCGGCGGTGGCGCCGGCCCCGGCCGCGCCCGCCAGCACGTAGCCGGCGGCGAGCTGGGCTGCGGCGAAGCCCGCCTCCCCCAGCCGCCCGGCGGCCCGGGTGCGCTCCTCGACCTCCTGCGCCTGGTCCCGCGCCGCTCGCACCGAGCCCTGCATCAGCGTGATGAGCGCCAGGCGCGACCGGTGCAGCAGCGCCGTGGGCTCGTCGTCGGCCGCCGAGCGCCTGGCCCCCGAGCGGAAGCAGCGGCCGGCCTCGGCCAGCTCCAGCCGCCTCAGCCGGTGGATCCCCTCGGCGAAGTCCAGCCGGCCCAACGCCCGCTCCAGGTCGCCGCCGGCCGGCTCCGGAGCCCGGCCGCGGGCGTCGGCGACGACCGCCAGCGCCTGCTCGCTCTCCCCCGACACGAGGAGCGCCTCGGCCATCGCGGCCTCGGCCTCGATCATGGTGGCGGCCGCCACGCCGGTCGTGTCGGCCGCGTCCAGCGCCGCCTCCAGCTCGTGCGTGTCGACCCGCGCCCCGATGCGGAACCGCTGCCCGGCCCGGCACCGCACCAGGACCATGGCCGCCTGCACCGCGGTGGCGTTGTCGTCCGTGCGCTCGATCGCCCGGCCGAGCAGCTCCTCGGCCCGCTCGGGGTCGTGGGCCAGGTAGGCCGCCCGCCCCGCCTCCAGCCACAGCTCCTGGCCCGCCTCGGCCGCCGCGGTGAAGAAGCGGGCTGCGTCCCGCCACGCGGCCCACCCGGCGGCGACCTCGCCCGCCCGGCGGCACAGATCGCCGTCCGCGCCCGGGCCGGCCCGCAGGCGGTGGTCCACCACCCGGACCAGCGTCTGGTCGTCGTCCAACCCCGGGCTGCCGGCGGCCAGGCCGTCGGCGATCAGGCGGTGGAACAGGCGCCGGCGATCGTCGCTGAGGCCGTCCAGCAGGGCCGTGCGCACCAGCGGGTGGCTGAACCGCAGGCCCGGGCGGGCGGGGACGGCCACGCCCGCGTCGCGCGCGGCGTCGACCGCGGCCCGCACGGTGGCCTCGCCGTACCGACCGGTGCCGGCCACGTCGGCCGGGTCCCAGGGCTCGCCCAGCAGGGCGGCCAGGCGCAACACGTCGAGGGCCGCGGGATCGAGGGGCCGGAGCCGGGACTGCAGCGCGTCGGCGATGGTCCGCACGCGGCCGCCCTCGACCGGCGCACCGTGGGCGCGACCGTCGAGCGCGCTCTCCACCAGCAGGGGCAGGCCTCCCGTGTCGTCCAGCAGCTCGCCGACCAGCGCCGGGGTCGGGCGCTCGCCCGCCAGCCGCACCAGGTCCTGGACGTCCTGGCGGTCGAGCCCGGCCAGCGTGAGGGCGCGGGCCGCGTCGAGCCGCAACGCCCGGTCGGCCAGCGACCCTTCGGCGACCGGCTCGCGGCCGGCCAGCAGCACCAGCAGCGAGAGCGGGGAGCGGGCCCCGATGTCGTCGAGCCCGGCCAGGACCGCGCCCAGCGCCGCGGTCGACGACGGCTCCAGCTCGTGGACGTCGTCCACCACCACGGCCACCAGGCGGCGGCGTGCCTCGGCGACCAGGGCGCCGGCCAGCGCCGCGCCCAAGGCCTCGGCATCGCCGGCGCCGGTGGGGTCCACCTCGGGGAGGTGCGCTGCGAAGCGGCGCGGCACGGCCCCTGGCAGGGCGTCCTCGGAGCCCGAGGCCCGGAGCACGAACGCGCCGGCGTCGGCCGCTTCGCGGGCGGCCCACCCCAGCAGCGCGGTCTTGCCCGCGCCGGCCACGCCCGAGACGACCACCACCGCGGCCCGGCCGTCGGCCGCGTCGCGGATCAGGTGGCGCACCAGGGCGCGCTCGCGGGTGCGCCCGACGAACGGGCGGGAGGCCGGCGGCTCCACGCCCGGCATCATGATCGATGCCGGGCGCGAGCGCGCAGGGTTAGGCCTGCTGGATCTTGATCTCGATGTCGACGCCCGCGGGCAGCTCGATGCGCTGCAGCGAGTCGACGGTCTTGGGCGAGGGCTCCAGGATGTCGAGCAGGCGCTTGTGGATGCGCATCTCGAAGTGCTCGCGCGAGTCCTTGTCCTTGTGCGGTGAGCGGATGACCGTGAAGCGGTGC
>DASRJN010000458.1:0-3862 GCA_035649455.1 Acidimicrobiales bacterium | reverse complement strand
ACCAACCACTCGTCGCCGTCGGGCTCGGCCCGGGTGGCCACGTTGGCGAGGTCGCTGCCCGCGTCGGGCTCGGAGTAGCCCTGGCACCAGAGCTCGTCGCCGGTCACGATCGGTGGCAGGAAGCGGGCCTGTTGCTCGGGCGAGCCGAAGGCGATCACGGTCGGCCCCAGCAGCGTCTCGCCGATATGGCCGACCCGCCCCGGTCCCTGCGCCCGCGCGTACTCCTCGTAGAACGCCACATGGCGGCGGAGTGACAGCCCCCGGCCGCCGTGCTCCTTCGGCCAGCCCACACAGGTCCAGCCGTGGGCGCTCAGGTGGCGCTCCCACTCGCGGCGCTCCTCGTAGCAGGAGTGCTCGTCGCCCGGCCCACCTCGCCCGCGAACCGCGGCGAAGTCCCCCCGCAGGCTGTCCTCCAGGAAGGTGCGCACCTCGTCCCGGAACGCCCGGTCGTCCGTACTCTCCCTCAGGTCCACGGGGCTGAACCTATCTGACACACCGTCAGGTTTCGACCCGGCCTACCCTGGCGCGGGTGTCCGACCGCGTCCCGTACCTCACCAGCCGGCTGCAGGGGTTCGGCACGACCATCTTCGCCGAGATGTCGGCGCTGGCCGTTCGCACCGGGGCCATCAACCTCGGCCAGGGCTTCCCCGACTACGAGGGCCCGCCCGAGGTGCTCGACGGGGCGGTGGCCGCCATCCGGGCCGGCCACAACCAGTACCCGCCCGGGCGCGGCGTGCCTGTCCTGCGCCAGGCGATCGCCCGCCACCAGGCCCGCTTCTGGGGCCTGGCGTACGACCCCGACACCGAGGTGCTGGTCACCGCGGGCGCCACCGAGGCCATCGCCGCCGCCTGCCTCGCGCTGTGCGAGCCGGGCGACGAAGTGGTCGTGCTCGAGCCGACCTACGACAGCTACCAGGCGTCGATCGCCATGGCCGGCGCCCACCCGAGCTTCGTCCGCCTGGAGCCGCCGGCCTACCGGCTCGACGTCGACGCCTTGCGGGCCTCGATCACGCCGCGGACCCGGCTGCTGCTGGTCAACTCGCCGCACAACCCCACCGGCACGGTCCTGTCCCGGGACGAGCTGACCGCCATCGCCTCGGTCGCCATCGAGCACGACCTGCTGGTCGTGACGGACGAGGTGTACGAGCACCTCACCTTCGACGGCACCGAGCACATCCCGCTGGCGAGCCTGCCCGGCATGCGCGAGCGGACGGTGGCGATCTCGTCGGGCGGCAAGACCTTCAACACCACGGGCTGGAAGATCGGCTGGGTGTGTGCCCCGGCCGAGCTGGTCACCGCGGTCACGACCGCCAAGCAGTTCCTCACCTACGTGAACGGCGGGCCGTTCCAGCCCGCCATCGCGGCCGGGCTCGACCTGGGCGACGACTACTTCTCCGGCCTCGCCGCCGACCTGGCGGCCCAGCGCGACATCCTGTGCGCGGGCTTGGCCGGCGCCGGCTTCACGGTCTTCCGCCCGCAGGGGACGTACTTCGTGACCGTGGACATCCGCCCGCTGCGGCCCGACGCGGACGGCATGGCGTTCTGCCGCGAGCTGCCGGACCGGTGCGGCGTCGTGGCCGTCCCCAACCAGGTGTTCTACGCCGACCCGGCGGCGGGGCGGCACCTGGTCCGCTTCTCGTTCGCCAAGCGGCCGGCGGTGCTGCACGATGCGGTGGCTCGCCTGGCCAAGCTCCCGGAGGTCGTGTGATGAAGGTCGCGGTCGTCCAGCACGACATCGTGTGGGAGGACAAGGAGGCCAACTTCGCCCGGCTGGCCCCCCAGATCGAGGCGGCTGCGGGCACCGGTGCCCGCCTGGTGGTGCTGACCGAGACGTTCTCGACCGGGTTCTCGATGCGCACCGACGTCACCGCCGAGCCCGAGGGTGGCCCGTCGTCGCAGTTCCTCGTGTCGCAGGCCAAGGAGCACGGCGTGTGGCTGTGCGGCTCGGTCCCCGAGGTCGCCGTCCCGGGCGATCAGCCCTACAACTCGCTCGTCCTGGCCAACCCCGACGGCGAGGTGGCGGCCCGCTACCGCAAGCTGCACCGCTTCGCCTACGGCGGCGAGGACCGCCGGTTCTCCGCCGGCTCCCAGCCGGTCACGGTGGACATCGAGGGCCTCCGGGCCAGCCTGTTCGTCTGTTACGACCTGCGCTTCGCCGACGACTGGTGGGCGCTGGCCCCGGACACCGACGCCTATCTGTGCCCGGCCAACTGGCCCGACACCCGCCGGGCCCACTGGCAGGTGCTGCTACGGGCCCGCGCCATCGAGAACCAGGCCTACGTCGTCGGCTGCAACCGCGTCGGCCACGCGGGCGGCGGCAAGCTCACCTACGCCGGGGACAGCGCCATCGTCGACCCCATGGGCGAGACCCTGGCCTCGGGCGCCGGCACCGAGGCCCTGCTGGTGGCCGAGGTCGACCCCGCGCGAGTGGCCGAGGTGCGGGCCGAGTTCCCGTTCATGGCCGACCGCCGACAGATCGGGGCCGAGCTGGACATGTGACGGTCGTGGACGACGCGGCGTTCCGGGAACTGTTCGACGCCCACCTGGCGGACGTGTGGCGCTATGCCCGCCGCCGCTGCACCACGTCCGCCGACGCCGACGACGTGGCGGGGGAGACGTTCGCGGTGGCCTGGCGCCGCCGCGCCGACGTGCCGCCGGACGGGGGCGACGCCCGGCTGTGGTTGCTCGGCACCGCCCGCCGAGTCCTCGCCAACCAGCGCCGCAGCCAGGGCCGCCAGCACCGGCTCCACGTCCGCGTCGCCAGCGTGGCCCGGCCCGTGCCGGCCGAGGCGCGCGACGGCTCGGCGCTCTGGGATGCACTGTCCCGGCTGACGCCCGAGGAACGCGACCTGCTGATCATGCGCGCCTGGGACGAGCTGCCGGTGACCGAGATGGCTGTGCTGCTGGGCTGCACGCCCAACGCCGTGTCCCTGAGGCTGCGCAAGGCCCGGCGCCGCCTGGCTGACGCCCTGGACCGGACAGAGAGCGCGGGATCCCGGACATCTCCGGCGCGATCCCGACCGCCGGAAGGAGGCCAGCCGTGACCGACGACCCGATGGACGCACTGCTCGCTCCCCTCGACCCGTCGCGCACCCAGGCCCCTCCGCCCCGGGGATCGATCCGCTACGCCTCGATCCTGGAGCGCGCCATGGCCGACACCGACACCCTCACGCCGATCTCGCTCACCGGCCGTCCCCACCGCTGGCGCCGGTACCTGGGGGCCGTGGCCGCCGCCACGCTGGTCGCAGTCGTGGCCAGCGCGGCCCTGTTGGGGCGTGGCGCCGACGATCCCGACCCGATCAGCGTGGTGTCCAGCGCGGCCGAGAGGACCGGCGACGTCACCAGCTTCCGGGCCTCGTTCGAGGAGGAGACCGACGACTCGGTGGCCACCGGCACGATCGAGGTCAACGGCCGCGACAATTACAGCCTCGACGTCATTACCACCTCCAAGGAGGACGGCCACGTCGAGCGCGACATCACGGTCGTCATCGGCCGCCACGCCTGGCAGAAGCTGCCGGACGGGAGCACCCATACCACCCTGGCCCGCCGTGGCGGCATGGAGCCGTTCGGCTCGTCGTCCCAGGCGGTCGTGGCGGCCGCCCTGTCCGGGAGTGATGTCGCGGTCGTGGGCCATGAGACCGTCCGGGGCGAGCCCACCACCCATTTCCGGATCACGCTGGACGACGCCGCCCGGTCCGCCCTCGCCGACCTGGAGCCGAACGTCTTGGGCTGGTTCGGCTTGAACACCCCCGTGGTCGTCAACACCGTCGACGTGTGGGTCGGCGGTGACCTGATCCGCCGGATCCAGGTCCAGACCGACTACTCCAGCACCACGACCGACTACTACGACTTCGGCGCCGAC
>DASRJN010000457.1:0-3340 GCA_035649455.1 Acidimicrobiales bacterium | reverse complement strand
ACGTCGCCCCGGCGCGCCCGGTCGGCCAGGCGCCCGTCGAGCTCGACGTCGACCTCGGGATGGTCGGTGGCGTAGCGACCGAACTCGCCCAGCGAGAGGCCTCGCTCGGCCGCCATGGACCGGAACACCGCGCCGCCCGGGACGAGCGCGAGCTCGAGCCGGGCGGCAACGTGTTCAGCAGCAGTGGTGGTGCCCGACCCGGGCGGGCCGGAGACCGTGATCAACAAGTGGAGGCGAGCGTGCTCAGCCCGAGAAGGCGTCGAGCAGCGACTTGCGCTGCTGGTCGCCCAAGCCCCGGACACGCCGGCTGTCGGCGATGCCGATCTCCTCCATCGCCCGGCGGGCGCGCACCTTGCCCACGCCCGGGAGCGACTCGAGGACGGCGAGCACCTTCATCTTGCCGACCATGTCGCTGGTCTGTGCCTGGTCCAGGAGGTCGCTCAGGGTGAGCGAACCCATCTTGAGCTTCTCCTTCAGCTCGGCCCGGGCGCGGCGTGCCTCGGCGGCCTTGGCCAGTGCTGCTTCGCGCTGCTCAGGAGTCAATTGCGGTGGCTGCGGCATGGCGCGCACCCTAGCGCGCGCTCACGTGCACTTCGTGACACTCGGCTCGCGATCGTCGATCAGGCCAGTGACGCGACCAGGGCACGCGCGGCCGCGACGGGGCTGTCGGCACGGGTGACGGGGCGGCCGACGACGAGCAGATCGGCACCCGCGGCGATGGCTTGGCGGGGGGTGGCGACCCGGCCCTGGTCGTCGACCGGGGCGCCCTCGGGGCGGATGCCGGGGGTGGCGAGCAAGGCCCGGGGGGCGAGGGTCCGGACGGTGGCGATGTCGGGGGCGGCGCAGACGAAGCCGGTGCAGCCGCCGTCGAGTCCGGTGGTGACCCGCTGGTGGAGCAGGTGGGTCGACGCTTCCTGCTCGCTGGTGAGGACCGTCACGCCCAGCGGGACCGGTTCCGGCAGGTCCGCGCCGGCCGCGCCTTCCCGTAATCCCTCGACCCCGGCGCGCACCATGGCGGCGCCGCCTGCCGTGTGGAAGTTCAGGTACCGGGCGCCCAGCGCGCCGATCACCCGCGCGGCCCGGCCGACGGTGTTGGGGATGTCGTGCAGCTTGAGGTCGGCGAACACGTCGACCCCCAGGTCGGCGAGCGAGGTGATGGCCTCCGGGCCGGCCGCGCTGTACAGCTCCAGCCCGATCTTCATGGTGCCGAACCAGGGCCTCAGCTCGCGCGCCATCCGCAGCGCGGGGACCAGGTCGTCGAAGTCGAGCGCCAGCGCGAGGCGGCCGCGCAGCTCCTCCTGTGGTGCGCCCTCGGTCCCGTCGTCAGCCATGCACGTCTCCGATCGTGTCCGCTAGGCGCGCCACCCCTTGGCGGCGCGCCCAGGCCTGCAACTCGTCGAGCACCCGCCCCGGGGCCCGGGGGTCGGCGAACGTGGCCGTGCCCACCTGGACAGCGGTGGCGCCCGCCAACATCATCTCCGCCGCATCCACGCCCCGCGTGATGCCACCCACGCCGACCACCGGCAGGGAGGGCAGGGCGCGGTGGACGTCGAACACGGCCCGCACGGCGATGGGGTGGATGGCGGGTCCGGAGACGCCGCCGCCCGCGGGGCCCGACCCGAGCCGGAAGCGCCGGGTCTCGGGGTCGATGGCCATGCCCATCACCGTGTTGACCAGCGTGACCGCTTCCGCGCCGGCGGCGTAGGCCGCGCCCGCCACCTCGACCAGGTTGGGGGCGTTGGGGCTGAGCTTGGCCCAGCGGGGCCGGCCACACGCCTCGGTGACGGCCATGACCTCCGCGGTGGCCGAGGGCGAGTGGGCGAACAGGTCGCGGCCCGCCTCGGTGTTGGGGCACGAGAGGTTGACCTCGACCGCGACGACCCCGGCCGGGGACTCGGCCACCAGCTCGGCCGCCCGCCGGTAGTCGTCGACGCTGCGGCCCCAGATGGAGGCGACCACCCGGGCGCCGGTGGCCAGCAGCGGGCCGAGGTCCTCGTCCAGCCACGCCTTCACACCCGGGCCCTGCAGGCCGACCGAGTTGATCATCCCCGCGGTCGTCTCGTGGACCCGCAGCGGCGGGTTCCCGGGCCAGGGATCGGCGTGCAGCGACTTGACCACCACCGCGCCGAGGGCGCCGAGGTCGACGTAGGCCGCCAGCTCGGCGCCGTGGCCGGCGGTGCCCGAGGCGGTCATGACCGGGTTGGGCAGCCGCACCGACCCGACGGTGACGGCCATGTCGACCTCGGCGCCCGCGGCGCGGGTCACGGCTCGTGGTACTCCTGCAGCGTGCGCACCCGCAGCTCGTGGCGGGACCGGTCGAGGCTGGACTCGGCGGCGGCCAGCGCCGCGGCCGCGGTGGTCAGGCACGGGATGCGGTGCACGTTGGCCGCCCGACGGATGTAGGCACCGTCGGCCCGGGCGCCGCGGCCGCGGGGGCTGTTGACCACCAGCGCGATCTGGCCACCGGCGATGAGATCGACCGCGGTCGGCCACCCGTCCGCCGAGGCGTCGGGGGTGTGCGGCTCGTCCTCGCTCATGACCTTGGCCACCCGCTGGGCCACCGGGATGTGGTGGCGCTCCAGGTAGTCGGCGGTGCCGTCGGTGGCGGCCAGGGCGAAGCCGAGGTCGACGAGGCGAGCCGCGGCCCGCACCCCCGCGGGCTTGTCCCGGTCGGCCAGCGACACGAACACCATGCCCTCGTCCGGCAGGCGGTCGCCGGCCGAGATCTGGGCCTTGCCGAAGGCCAGGCCGAACGTCCGGTCGATGCCCATCACCTCGCCGGTGGAGCGCATCTCCGGGCCCAGGATGGTGTCGACGTCGGGGAAGCGGTTGAACGGCAGCACCGCCTCCTTGACCGCGATGTGGCCGCCCACCGGGGGCCGCAGCAGGCCCTCCTCCCGCAGCTCGGCCAGCGTGGCGCCCAGCATCACCCGGGCCGCCACCTTGACCAGCGGGACGCCCGTCGCCTTGGCCACGAACGGCACGGTGCGCGACGCGCGCGGGTTGGCCTCGATGACGAAGACCTGGCCTTGCTTAACCGCGTACTGGACGTTGAGCAGGCCCCGCACGTCAAGGGCTGAGGCGAGTCGGTGCGTGTAATCCTCGATGACCGCGACGGTCTCCTCGGACAGCGAGTAGGGCGGGATCGAGCAGGCCGAGTCGCCGGAGTGGACCCCGGCCTCCTCCACGTGCTCCATGACCGCGCCGATCAGCACGTCGCCGGTGTGGTCGCGCAGGGCGTCCACGTCGACCTCGGTGGCGTCCTCCAGGAACCGGTCGACGAGTACGGGCCGGGAGGCGGACAGCCCGCCTTCGCGGCCCAGGCTGCCGAAGCTCGCCA
>DASRJN010000456.1:0-7601 GCA_035649455.1 Acidimicrobiales bacterium | reverse complement strand
CTCGACGCGGCTGCCCGGGCCGGACGCGTGGGTCCTGCACCTGCTCGGCGCCCACGATGGCGAGCGGCAGTTCCGGCTCGCCACGGAGGTGGCCACCGGGCTGCGGGCCCTCACCCTTGGCGGGATCGTGGCCACGGCCCTTATCGCCTGGACGGCCCTGCGGCGGTGGAACGCGGTCGCCCTGGCGATCCTGGCGCCGTCCGCCACCCTCGCGGTCGACAAGCTGCTGAAGCCGCTGGTGGCGCGCCGGGCGCCGGCGTCAACCATCTTCCACTACCCCTCGGGCCATGTGGCGGTCGCGACCGCGCTGGCCCTCAGCCTGGTGCTGATCCTCCGGCCCACCATGGCCCGGCCGCGGGTCAAGGCGCTGGTCGGGCTGTGCGCGGCGCTGCTCGTGTCGCTGATGGCCTGGGCGCGCCTGACCGAGACGGCGCACCTGCTCACCGACGTGGTCGGTGGCGTGTCGACGGGGGTGGCGGTGACCCTTGGCGCCGCCCTGCTGCTCGACCGCCGCTCAGTCCGGGGCGGACTCCTCGAGCTCCATGCCCTGGGTCTCGGGAAAGCGGGCGTACAGCGGGCTGAGGGCGAGCACGGGCAGGGCGACCGCGGCCGCCGCGACCAGGAAGTCGTCCAGGGCGGTGACCAGGACGCCGAACAGGACCAGGCCGCCGACCGCGCCGAGGACGCCGGCCACGCTCATCCAGCCCGCGACCGTGGCCCGGATACCGGTCGGGAACAGCTCGGCGGCGAGCGCGCCGATCGCCGGGGCGAACACCGACGCCGCGACCACGGCGAGGAGGTACCCGGCGATCGCGGCCGCCGCTGAGCCGCTGTAGGTCAGCATGGCGGCGAGCGCGATCACCGCCTGGGACGTCCCGGCGGTCACCCTCCGACCCAGGCGGTCGGCCGCCCATCGTCCGGCGACCAGCCCGCCGAGACCGAGGATGCCGGCGCCCACCACCATCGCGGCGGTGGCCAGCCTCGGGAGCCCGAGCACGCTCTCGGAGTAGACGAACAGCAACGCGTTGGCGGGGCCGGTCACCAGGCCGAGCATGGTGATGAGCAGGCAGATCAGCCAGAGCCGCCGTCGCAGGGCGGCCGGGGCACGGCCCAGGAGGTGGCGGCTGTGCGCCACCGCGACGCCGGCCGCACCCCGGATCCGCTCGAACCGGTCGGGCTCCTCGAGACGCCGGCCGAGCAGCGGCAACGCCAGCAGCGGGATCAGGGTGAGTCCGAACAGGCCCCGCCAGCTGAGCGCGGTGCCGGCCACCCCCCGCACGACCGCGATGAGGCCGGTCCCGCCACCCCAGGCGGCCGTCACCAGGGCGATGGCCTTGGCCCGGTCGCGGCTGTGGGTCTCCTCGGCCGCGATCACCCCGCTGATCGCGTTGGTGCCGGCCAGCAGCGGCCGGCCGAGGGCGAACAGGGCCACGAACCACCAGTAGCTCGGGCTGAGCGCGGCCAGGGCGGTGACCGCCAGCCCGAGTGCCGTGCAGCCCAGCATCACCCGCCGCCGGCCGACCCGGTCGGCCAGGGCGGCCAGGGGGAGGCTGCCCAGCGCGGCCAGCCGGATGGTCCCGAGGCCGACGCCGAGGATGGTGAACGACAGCCCGACCTCGGCGGCGATCGACGTGCCGGTCGGCGACGGCTTCCCGAACGACCTGGCCACGTCGGCGAGGGCGGAGGTCGCGCCGAACTGGGCGAAGCCGGCGGCCGCGGCCAGCGCCCCGGTGGCGAGGATCGCCGGGTCGTGCCAGCCGTGGAGCCGCAACCGCCGGTCGGGGCCCGCGGACGGACCGCCGGCCGAGGTCGGGTCGGGGGCACTGGGGGGTCTCACTGGTCGAGCGATCTGCAACACGTCCTTGTGGCCGGGACCGGGCGGCCGAGCGGAGGATACAACGCATCAATCCAAGCAACCACCCTCCGCTGGCAGGGAGCATGCCGGGACAGGGTGGTAGGCTTCGCGGGTCACGGCGTGTCGGACCCGACCGCATTCCCGTCGCAGGGGGAGCGATGATCTTCAACGAGACCGAGCTTCAGGGTGCCTTCATTCTGGACCTGGAGCGACGCGAGGACGAACGCGGGTTCTTCGCCCGCGCCTTCTGCCAGGAGGAGTTCTCCGACCACGGCCTGAAGCCGCTGATCGCCCAGGCGAACGTGGCCTTCAACCACCGCAGGGGCACGCTCCGGGGCATGCACTTCCAGGTCCCGCCGGCGGCCGAGACCAAGCTCGTGCGGTGCACCCGCGGGGCCATCCTCGACATCATCGTGGACCTCCGGCCGGAGTCCCCGACCTGGCTCCGGCACATCGAGGTGGAGCTCAACGAGGACAACCATCGCGCGCTGTTCGTCCCCGAGCGCTTCGCCCACGGCTATCAGGTCCTGACCGACCGGACCGAGACGAGCTACCAGGTGGGCGAGTTCTACAGCCCACCGAACGAGCGGGCCCTGCGCTACGACGACCCGCGCCTCGGGCTGGAGTGGCCGCTGCCGGTCACGGTGATCTCGGAGAAGGACAAGGACGCTCCCCTGCTGGAGACGTGGGAGGAGCGACTGCGGGAGGAGATGACCCTCAGCGTCGAGGTCGCGAGGTGAGACCATGATCATCGTCGACAACGCCCTGAAGGCCCGCGAGGCCGCCGGCGACCCCATCCGGGTCGGCATGATCGGCGCCGGCTTCATGGGGCGCGGCCTGCTGAACCAGATCGTCCACTCGGTCCCCGGCGAGCGCATGGTGGCCGTCTACAACCGCCATCTCGAGAAGGCGGTCGAGGCCTACCGGTACGCCGGGGTCGAGCCGGTGGTGGTGAAGCACGAACGCGATCTTGAGGACGCGATCGCGAACGACCGGCCGGCCGTCACCGACGACTGGACCCTGCTCACCCGCTCCCCCCAGATCGACGCCCTGGTGGACGTGACCGGCGCCGTCGAGTTCGGCGCCCACATGGTCACCGACGCCTTCAGCAACGGCAAGCACGTGGTGCTGATGAACGCCGAGCTGGACGCCACCATCGGGCCCATCCTCCAGGTGTACGCCAGGAAGGCCGGCGTCATCCTCAGCGCCTGCGACGGCGACCAGCCCGGGGTCGAGATCAACCTGTTCCGCTACGTGAAGGGGCTCGGGCTGACCCCCCGGGTCATGGGCAACATCAAGGGGCTCCAGGACCCCTACCGCAACCCCACCACCCAGCAGGGCTTCGCCGAACGCTGGGGGCAGAACCCCACGATGGTCACCAGCTTCGCCGACGGCTCGAAGGTCTCGTTCGAGCAGTCGATCGTCGCCAACGCCTGCGGGCTGAAGGTGCCCAGGCGGGGCATGCTCGGGCGGGACCACCACGGGCACGTGGACGAGCTCACCACCATGTACGACCTCGACATGCTGCGCGAGCTGGGCGGCATCGTCGACTACGTGGTCGGGGCGGCGCCCAATCCCGGGATCTACTGCCTGGCCGAGCACCCCGATCCCAAGCACCGCCATTACCTCAACCTGTACAAGCTGGGCGAGGGACCGCTGTACAGCTTCTACACGCCCTGGCACCTGTGCCACTTCGAGGTGCCCAACACGGTCGCCCGCGTCGTCCTGTTCGGCGACGCGGCCGGGATCCCGCTGGGCGGGCCGCTGGTCGAGGTGTGCGCGGTCGCCAAGCGTGACCTCCAGAAGGGCGAGGTGCTCGACGACTACGGCATGTACATGACCTACGGCGAGGCGGTGAACTCGGAGGAGATGCGCCGCGAGCGCTACCTGCCGGAGGGGCTGGTGGCCGGCTGCACACTCAAGCGAGACATCCCCAAGGACGCGGTCCTGACCTACGACGACGTGGAGCTCCCACGGGGTCGCCTCGCCGACGGGCTCCGCGCCGAGCAGTACGAGCACTTCGCGGAGGACGGCTCGGTGGCCGCCGGCGCCCGGGCCGACGAGGTGCGGGTGTAGCGACCCGGCGCCCTAGCCGGGCAGGTGGAGGCGGCCCGACGGCCGCCGCTGCCGCCCGTCCTCGCCCGCCAGCCATGGAGCCCACGGCTGGGCGCCGCTGTCGTGCAGGGCCTGGAGGTCCTGGAGGTCCTTGAGGGAGTCCATCGGCATCCAGAATCCCTCGTACCGGTAGGCGAGCAGCTGGTCCTCGTCGATCAGCCGCTGGAACGGCTCCGCGACCAGATCCTCTCCCTCGCCGATGTAGTCGAAGACCTCCCGGCGGAACATGAAGTAGCCGCCGTTCATCCACAGGTCGGTGCCGTGGACGTCGGAGATGTCGGTCACGATGCCCTCAGGGTCGCGGGAGACCATGTGGAAGGAGTAGCGGGGGCGGACCGACAGGAAGGCCGCCACCTTGCCCTGGCGCTCGAAGTCGGCCACCAGCTCGGGCAGGGGGGCGTCGGTGAGCGCATCACCGTAGTTGGCGCAGAACAGCTCCTCGCCCTCCAGGTACCGCCGCACGGCCAGCAGCCGCTGGCCGACGCTCGCGTTCAGGCCCGTGTCGGCAAAGGTGATCCGCCAGTTCTGGATGTCGGTGCTCAGCAGCTCGACCTGGCGCCCGCCCTTGGTGAGCACGAAGTCGTTCGACAGCGCCTCGTTGTAGCGGAGGAAATAGCTCTTGACGGCGTCCGCCTTGTACCCCAGGCAGAGCAGGAAGTCGCGGTAGCCCCAGTGGGAGTAGAAGCGCATGACGTGCCAGAGGATCGGCCGGTAGCCGACGGTGATCATGGGCTTGGGGACCTCGTCCGACTGTCCGGGAAGACGCAGGCTCTTGCCTCCCGTGAACAGCACGACCTTCATCCCGGCGCCCCCCGACCCACGACGTCCCGGCCCGAAGCCTAGGGGCGGCGGCTGGCCGGGTCAAGGTCTCCAAATTACCGGCTCTGAGGAGACCGTAGACTTTGCGTGAATTTCTACTGAAGTGTCCCCGGCCCAGGTCAGAAACCGTACCCCGACCTACGGTGTCCGCTTGAAGTCACCGACTTCCGGTCCGACTATCCTCGGTTGGAAGCTGTACATGCCGGGGGAGACGAGCCGTGAAAGTTGTGCTGTTCTGCGGCGGCCTTGGGCTGCGCCTGCGCGAGCATGCGGAGTCGCTTCCGAAGCCGATGGTGTCGGTTGGCTACCGGCCGATCCTGTGGCACGTCATGAAGTACTACGCTCACCACGGCCACAAGGACTTCATCCTCTGCCTCGGGTACAAGGCGGACGCGATCAAGAACTACTTCCTCGACTACGACGAGGCGCACTCGAACGACTTCGTGCTGTCGGAGGGCGGCCGCAACCTGGAGCTGCTGTCCAGCGACATCGACGACTGGCGGATCACCTTCATCGACACCGGCCTGCAGGCCAACATCGGCCAGCGACTCATGGCGGTGCGCAAGCACGTCCAGGACGAGGAGCTGTTCCTGGCCAGCTACAGCGACTGCGTCACCGACGCCCCGCTGCCCCGCCTGATCGAGGACTTCCGGCCCCGGGGCAAGGTCGCCTCGTTCCTGAGCGTGCGGCCCGCCGTGCCCGGCCATTTCATCGCCCAACAGGACAATGGGCTGGTCAGGGCGATCACCGCCCCCAGAGACTCCGGGCTGTGGGTGAACGGCGGCTACTTCATCCTCCGCCCGGAGATCTTCGACCACATGGAGGACGGCGACGAGCTGGTGATCGAGCCGTTCCAGCGGCTGATCGCCAAGCGACAGCTGATCACCTATCCCTACGAGGGCTTCTGGGCGCCGATGGACACTCTTCGGGACCGCCAGGAGCTCGAGTCCCTGTTCGAGCGCGGGCGGGCGCCCTGGGCGGTCTGGACCGACCCGGCGACCGACCCACCACTCGACCTCTTCCCATCAGAGAGGATCCTGACATGAGGCTGCTGGTCACCGGGCATCTCGGCTACATCGGCACGCGGCTCACGCCGATGCTGCTCGATGCGGGCCACACGGTGCTCGGCGTGGACACCGACCTGTACCGGCGGTGCACCTTCGGTCCCGAGGATGCCATCGCGGACGTGCCGACGGTGGCGGCCGACGTCCGCGACGTCACCCGGGACCACCTGGAAGGCGTCGACGCCGTCCTGCACCTCGCCGCCTTGTCCAACGACCCGCTGGGGGACCTCAAGCCGGACCTGACCTACGAGATCAACCACGAGGCCTCGGTGCGGCTGGCCTCCCTGGCCCGCGACGCCGCCGTCCAGCGGTTCCTGTTCTCGTCGTCGTGCAGCAACTACGGCGCCGCGGGCGGCCTGGAGCTGCTGGACGAGGAGGCCGAGCTCAACCCGGTGACCCCCTACGGGGCCTCCAAGGTCCTGGTCGAGCGGGACGTGGCCAAGCTGGCCGACGACGACTTCAGCCCGGTCTACCTCCGCAACGCCACCGCCTACGGCGTCTCCCCGCGGATGCGGTTCGACATCGTGCTGAACAACCTGACCGCCTGGGCGTTCACCTCGGGGGAGGTCCTGCTCAAGAGCGACGGCACACCCTGGCGTCCCCTGGTCCACATCGAGGACATCGCCCGCGGCTTCCTGGCCGCCCTGGCGGCGCCGCGCGAGCTGGTCCACGACCAGGCGTTCAACATCGGGTCCACCAGCGCGAACTACCAGATGCGCGAGCTCGCCGAGATCGTCGCCGAGACGGTGCCCGGCTGCCGCGTCGGCTTGGCCGCCGGCGCATCCCCCGACACCCGCAACTACCGGGTGAGCTGCGAGAAGGCGGCCAGCGTGCTCGGCTACACCACGACCTGGGACGCCCGGCGGGGCGCCGGGGAGCTGTACGAGGCCTATCGGGCCATCGGGCTCACCACCGAGGAGTTCGAGGGCCCCCGGTACCAGCGGATCGCCCACATCCGGCAGCTCCTCGACCAGGGGCTGCTGGATGAGCGGCTGCGGGTGGCGGCGGATTAGCCGGCCGCCGTCAACGGCGGCCGGCAATTCGATCGCGGAAGACTGGAGGATGTTGACCGGCTTGAATGGCGCGACGGGAGGGCGTGAGCCGGCACGGCCCCGTCTATCGATTGCCATGCCGACCCGGAACCGCCCCGAGCTGCTCGAGCGCGCGCTCGGCTCGGCCCTGGAGGCGACCACGGCCGTGGCCGAACAGGTCGAGGTGACGGTGTCCGACGGGTCGGACGACGACGCCAGCGGTCAGGTGGCGCGGCGACTGCTGGCCGACTGGCCAGGCGGGCACCGGTACGTGCACAACCGGCCGGCGCTGAGCCTGCCCGGGAACATGAACCGGGCCATGCAGCTCGCGAGCGGCGAATGGATCCTGCAACTGCACGACGACGACTACCTTCGCCCGGGCGCGGGCCAGGTCATCCTGGAGACGATCCGCCGCACCCCGGCCGGTGAGCGGATCCTGCTCTTCGGCGTCGACATCGTCGACGCCGATGGGGTGGCCCATCGCCGGCAGCGGTTACGCCAGGAGCGCTACCTGGAGCCGGCGGCGGCCCTGCGCCAGGTCCTGCGCAACTCCTCGTTCGTCCGGATGCCCGCCGCGGTGGTCCACCGGGCGGCCTTCGAGGAGGAGGGCTGGTTCGACACCACCCTCGGCGGGCCCTGCGACACCGACATGTGGGTGCGGCTGTTCGCCCGCCACGGCGTGCGCTGCCTGCCCGCCACCACCTGCGCCTACACCAC
>DASRJN010000455.1:0-3146 GCA_035649455.1 Acidimicrobiales bacterium | reverse complement strand
TGGCCAACGCCTTCACCTACGTCGAGGCCTACCGGGCCCGGGGCATGGACGTCGACGCCTTCGCCCCCAACCTGTCGTTCTTCTTCTCCAACGGCATGGACCCCGAGTACGCCGTGCTCGGGCGGGTCGCCCGGCGCATCTGGGCCGTGGCCATGCGGGACCACTACGGCGCCGACGACCGCTCGCAGCGCCTGAAGTACCACGTGCAGACCTCCGGCCGGTCGCTGCACGCCCAGGAGATGGCGTTCAACGACATCCGCACCACGCTCCAAGCGCTCATCGCGGTCTACGACAACTGCAACAGCCTCCACACCAACGCCTACGACGAGGCGGTCACGACGCCGACGGGCGAGTCGGTGCGGCGCGCGGTGGCCATCCAGCAGATCATCAACAAGGAGTGGGGCCTCGCCGCCAACCACAACGCCAACCAGGGCTCGTTCGTCATCGAGGAGCTGACCGGCCTGGTGGAGGAGGCCGTCCTCGCCGAGTTCGAGCGGCTGTCGGCCCGGGGCGGCGTGCTCGGCGCCATGGAGACCGGCTACCAGCGAGGCCGCATCCAGGACGAGTCGATGCTGTACGAGCAGCGCAAGCACGACGGCACGCTGCCGCTGGTCGGCGTCAACACCTTCCTGGCCCCGGCCGCCGGCGACGGTGACCGCGACGCCGAGCCGGCTCGCCCACTGGCGCTGGCCCGCTCGACCGAGGAGGAGAAGCAGGCGTGCCTGCGCCGCCTGGGCGAGTTCCAGGCCGAGCACGCCACCGAGCGCCCCGCGGCCCTGGAGCGCCTGCGCCGGGCCGCGCTGGCCGGCGACAACCTGTTCGCGGTGCTCATGGACGCGGTGCGGGTCTGCTCGCTCGGCGAGATCACCGACGCGCTGTTCGAGGTCGGCGGTCGCTACCGCCGCAACGTGTGACAGGGTCGGGCCCGGCTCCCCACGGGCCCGACCCCGACCCAGTCCTCAAGCCGCCGGGGTGAACACGAGCACGTCGTCGTGCTTCCAGCGCTCGCGCGGGCGGTGAGGGTTCGGCAGCGCCCGCAGCGCGGCCAGCGTGGGCTCGACCACCGCGACCCAGGTCTCGTGGGGCACGTCCCACAGGGAGGACCACTCGCGGCGCTCGATCGTCTGCGCCATGTCCTCGGGGGAGCCGAGGAAGCGGGCGGGCGGCGTGGTCTCGTGCGACACCAGCACCAGCCCCGCGCCCCCCGCCCCCGCGATCAGGAGCTCAGGGCGGTCCCGCTCGGGGCGCAGGGCCCGGGACATGGGGACGACTACCTCGCCGATGTCGTCCGGGGTCCAGTTGCCCCCGGCCGGGATCACCACCAGCCGCCCGCCGGAGGCCAACGCCCGGCCGGTCTCGGCCAGGAGGCCCAGCGGGTCGGGCACCAGCTGGAGCACCCACACGATCACCGCGTTCGGCAGCGCCCGGTCCGGCACCGGCAACCGGTGGCCATCGGCGACCACCACCCGCGGCCCCAGCCGGGGCTGGGCCAGGGCCAGCATGGCCGGGGACAGGTCCACGCCCACGACCGGGTGACCGCGGTCGCGCAGGGCGATCGCCACCGCACCGGTTCCCACCCCCACCTCCAGCACGAGCCCGGGCCGCAGGTGGGGGACGATGCTGTCCGCGAGGTACACCCCGCGCTCCAAGCCACCCCGGGTGACGTCGTAGGTCGGCGCCGCCCGGTCGAACGAGATCGACCCCATCGGGTCGCCAGTCAAGCAGGCGGTCCGTGGCCGGCGAAGCCGGTTTGGGGAGGTGCCGCCAAATCGCGTGCGGGTACAGCTATTTCCTAGGCAGATGTGCGACGATCAGGGGGAACCAGCCGACTGATCGCCCAGGGGGTCGAGATGATGGCCAGGTCGCCGCTCAAGCCCGTCCACACCGCCTCGAGCAACGGTCACTCCGTCAAGCCCGGGGCCGAGATGATCGATCTGACCTGGCGGGGGGCCACCCGGTCGGCCGCGGCGAAGGCCCGCCGCAAGGCGGCGAAGGCGGAAGCCAAGGCGGCCCGCAAGGCCGAGGCCAAGGCGGCCAAAGCGGCGGCGAAGGCGGCTCGGAAGGCGGAGGCGAAGGCCGCTGCGAAGGCGGCGAAGCGCAAGGCGAAGGCCCAGGCCAGAGCGGCGGAGGCGGGCGCCGCGGCGTCGGCCAACGGGGCCGGGCGCTCGGCCGGCGGCAGAAGTGCCGCCCGCGGTGACTCGCCCGAACGCCGAGGTGGTACACAGGCTACCATTGACCTCACCGAACGGACCGGGCCGGAGCAGCACCCCAAGCGGGCCGCGCACCGGGCGGGCGCCTACCCCGCGGAAGAGCTGCGCCACGACCTGCTCCTGGCATGCGTGTCCCGGGCGATCGACGACCGCGAGATCGCTCTGCAGAAGCAGAGCCGGGTGTTCTTCCAGATCTCGGGCGCGGGCCACGAGGCCCTCTACCTCGGCCTCGCCCACGAGCTGCGGCCCGGCTACGACTGGTTCTTCCCCTACTACCGGGACCTGGCGCTCATGCTCGGGCTGGGCATGTCGGCCGAGCAGATCCTGCTCCAGGCCGTCGGCTCCGCGGCCGACCCCGCCTCCGGCGGTCGCCAGATGCCCGCGCACTGGGGCGACGTCGGCCGCAACGTGGTGACCCAGTCGAGCCCCACCGGCAGCCAGTGCATCCCCGCGGTGGGCTGCGCCGAGGCCGGACGATACATCGTGCGCCGCCCCCAGCTCGGCTTGCCCGCCCACGGCGACGAGGTCACCTATGTCAGCCTGGGCGAGGGCGCCACCTCAGAAGGCGAGTTCTGGGAGAGCCTCAACACCGCCTGCACCGAGCACCTCCCCGTGCTGTTCGTGGTGGCCGACAACGGCTACGCCATCTCCGTCCCCTCGTCCGAGCAGTCGCCCGCCCCCATCAACGAGCTGGTCCGGGGCTTCGCCGGGCTGCAGGTGCGCTCGATCGACGGCACCGACTACTTCGCAGTGCGGCGGACCGCCCGCAAGATGGTCAGCCACGTCCGGGCCGGTGTCGGGCCCGGCCTGCTGCACGCCAAGGTCACGCGGCCCTACTCCCACTCGGCGGCCGACACCCAGTCCAAGTACCGGCTGGCCCAGGAGATGCAGTGGGAGCTGGAGCACGACCCCATCGACGCGCTCGAGCGCGAGCTG
>DASRJN010000454.1:0-13750 GCA_035649455.1 Acidimicrobiales bacterium | reverse complement strand
GGGCGGCCCAAGCTGATCGTGGCGGGCGAGCCGGGCCTGGTCGACCCCGAAGCCCGCTCGCCCTTGCGTTTCGTGCCCCGCACCCGGCTGGTCATGCCCGGCCCGCTGTACCACAACGGGCCGCTCGTGTGGTCCTGCGCCGCGCTGATGCAGGGTGGCCACGTGGTGGTGCTGCCCCGCTTCGACGCCGAGGCCACACTGGCCGCCATCGACGCCCACGAGGCCCACGTCGTCTACCTCGTGCCCACCATGATGAAGCGCATCTGGCGGCTTCCGCCGCAGGTGCGCGAGCGCTACGACCTGTCGTCGCTGCGGGTGGTCTGGCACCTGGCCGAGCCCTGCCCGGTGTGGCTCAAGGAGGCGTGGATCGACTGGCTCGGCCCCGAGCGCATCGTCGAGCTCTACGCCGGGACCGAGGCCCAGGTGGCCACGGTCATCACCGGCACGGAGTGGCTGAAGCACAAGGGCTCGGTCGGGCGCCCGGTGAGCGGCGAGATCATGATCTGCGACGCCGACGGCCGGCCGGTCCCACCCGGCACCGAGGGCGAGGTCTGGATGCGCAGCGGGCGGGAGCGGCCCACCTATCGCTACATCGGTGCCGAGGCGAGGCGGCGCGAGGGCGGGTGGGAGTCGCTCGGCGACATGGGTCGCGTCGACGAGGACGGCTACCTGTACCTGGGAGACCGGCTGTCGGACATGATCCTCACCGGCGGCGCCAACGTGTACCCGGCCGAGGTGGAGGCTGCGCTGGCCGAGCACCCGGCGGTCCGCAGCTGCTGTGTCATCGGCCTACCCGACGAGGACAGGGGCAACCGCGTCCACGCCATCGTGGAGGCCGACGCCGGCGCGGTGAGCGCGGCCGAGCTGATCGAGTTCGTGGCGGAGCGCCTGGCTCGCTACAAGGTGCCGCGCACGGTCGAGCTGGTCGATCAGGCCCTGCGCGACGACGCCGGGAAGGTGCGTCGCAGCGAGCTGCGCCGCCAGCGGCTGGCGGAGGCGGCGGAAGCCTGACTACTCGAGCGTGGAGCCGCCGGTGGAGGGGTTGCCCGCGCCCAGGAAGAAGATGCCGGGATAGCCGTTCGTCTCGAAGCCGTCGCTGGGGTTGGACCGCAGGGTGGAGCCCTCGAACGCCAGCGAGCCGGTGCGGTCGTTGCTGACGAACAACACGGCGCCGCCGCCCTCGCGGGCATGGTTGTTCTCGATGACCGTACCGACGACCCGGATGGTGAAGCGGTCGCCGTCGGCGTAGATGGCGCCGCCGCTGCCGCCCCCGGGCGTGCCGGCCTTGGCCGGGTTGGCGCCGTTGCCGATGGCCTCGTTGTGGCTGAACACGCTGTTGTAGATCTCCCAGGACACGCCGATGCTCGACAGCGCGCCGCCGTTGGAGCAGGAGCCGCCCTGGCCGGGCGCGCCCCCGAACGTGCTGTCCACGATGTAGACCGGCAGGTCCTGCGACTGGTCGAGCACCCGGATGGCGGCGCCGCCGAGGTCGGGCCCGGTGCTGTCGCACACGTTGCGGAAGAAGCGCGAGCCGACCACCTTCAGCCGCCCCCCGCGCACGAAGATGGCGCCGCCGCCCCCGCCCTCGGTCATCTCCCCGGTGGAATTGCCGTCGACGAACGTGAGGTTCTGGACGGTGAGCCGGGGATGGTCCTGGTCCTGGCAGTGCGAGGTGGTGTGCACCTGGGCGGCGTCGCAGGTGTTCATGTAGAGGATGCGGCGCTGGCCGCCGCCGCTCAGCGTGACCTTGCCCCCGCCGTCGAGCACGATCTCCGGCCCGGTGTCGTTGCGGATCTTGGCGGTGGCGGTCAGCGTGATGGTGACCGGGTTCGGGCCGCAGTTGAAGGTGGTGATCCCGCCGGCGGCCACCGCCGCGACCACCGCGCCCGAGGTGCAACTGGCGGGGCTGCCATCGCCGATGACCCGGTCCGGGTGCGATGTGTCGACGGCTCGGGCCTCGGCGGGCACCCCGGCTCCGCCCCCGGGATTGCCGGCCGCCACCGCGGGGTTGGCCGGGCGGTCGGAGTGCACCGCGCGGTTGCGCAGCGGCGGGAAGGTCGACGGCGGTTCGGTCGGGGCCGGGGCCGTCGTCGAAAGCTCCGCGGCCGGCGCGCTGGTGCTCGTGGGCCCGGTTGCCCCCAGATTGTCATCCTGTGACGATCCGCAGGCGATGACGGCGAATGTCGCGGCGACCAGCAGGGTCGCACGCGCCCCCCAGCGGCGATGCATGGGCGGTGACGGTAGCCCACAACCAGCACTCTCGGAGGTGCAGGCCCCGCGAACAGGGCTTGCAGGGCCGATCGCAGAGCGTATGCTGACATGTCAGTAAACAGACAGCGAAGGTTTACATTCAACGCGCGGCCGAGGTCTGACGCGGCCAGTAGCGTGGCTGGTGGTTTTCGCGGCGCGTGCTGACCCGCGCCGCAGTCTTATCAGTGGGGAGGAGAAGACTGGTGGGCGAACCGAGCACACGCCGGCTGGCACCCGAGGAGCGCAAGGCGCTGCTGGTGGCGGCGGCGGAGGAGACCTTCGCCACGCGGGGCTACACCCAGGCGGGCCTGGCCGAGGTGGCCACGCTGGCCGGAGTGTCCAAGACGTTGCTGTACCACTACTTCCCCGACGGGCGCCCCGAGCTCTACCGCGAGGTGATGGAGCGCCTGGTGGGTGAAGTGGTCGAGGCGGTCCAGGCCGCGGTGCGAGCGCCGACCACCACCGAGCGGCGGCTCGCGGCGCTGGTCACCACCGTCGTCGGCTATTTCGACGAGCGCCCGGACGCCTACCGGCTGCTCATCCTGGAGCCGTGGGGCTCGGGCGACCCCGGGGTGGTCGCCCAGGCCATCGCCGCGCGCGCCCGCCTCGCGGGCGAGCTCAACGGCCTGCTGGCCGCGGCCGGGCAACCGCTGCCGATCACGATGGCGGGCAGTGCCGCCGCGCTGGGCGCCCTGTTCCACGTCTGCGAGCTGCGCATGGCCGGCCAGCTCAGCCGCGAGGAGGCGGCCGCGTCCGCGTTGGCCTTCCTCAGAGCGGGCCTCGAGGCGCTCGAGCTGGTCTGATCAGTCCTGGGGGTCGGGCGAGCCGACGATCAGCCTCAGGCGGCCCAGCCCCCGCTCGGGCGCCAGCGGGGGCGAGGCATCGGGTTCGTCGGCGCGCACGCCGAGCAGGCTGCGGACCAGCGTGCCCTCGCCCGGGCTCGACCGCACCGTCAGCTCGCCCCGGCCCAAGTTGGTGAACAGCTTCATGGCCGCCAGGCCCGAGCCGCCGTCGACGGCCTTCAGCTCGAACCCGACGCCGTCGTCGACCACCTCGACCAGCACGTTGCCGCCCTGCTCGGTCACCGCCACCGCCACGCTGTGCGCGCCCGAGTGGCGAGCCGCGTTGAGCAGGGCCTCCTGGGCGATCCGGTAGACGATGGTCATGGTGCTGCGGTCGAGCTCCAGCTCGGGGTCGACGTGCACGGTGACCGGGCGGGTCGACTGCTCCTGGTACAGCTCCGAGGCGTAGGCGGCCAGCGCCGCCTCCAACGCCCGATCGTCGCCGCTGCGGGTGAACGCGGGCGGGCGCATGGCCACCATGAGCTGGCGCAGCTCCTCGGCCCGGTCGCCGAGGTCGCCCTGGAGCTGCGCGATCGTCTCCCGCACCGCCAGGGCGGTCTCGCTCGGCAGGCTCACGGACACGCTCTGGACGATGGCCGACAGCGTGGCCAGTGAGCCCACGGCCTGCGTGTGCAGCTCGGTCACGGTGCGGTGGCGGTCGTGCTCCAGCGCCCGCACCATGTTGGCCAGCAGCAACCGGCGCTCCTCCGCCATGGTGCCCAGCTCCGCGCTCAGGTGCCGGGCCTCCCGGCTCATCAGGGTGTAGCGGACCGCGTTGAGCAGGATGATCACCAGCAACACCACGATCAGGAAGACGACCTCCCAGGGGCGGCTGTCCCGGGTCGCCAGCACCCAGAGGGCCAGCAGCGGCAGCACGACCGCGCTGACATACGGCATCGGGTTGCTCGCGCGCAGCTGCTGGTCCGGAGCCAGGCGGGCCAGGCGGCCCGTGGTGTGGCGATGGGCCCACAGCGGCAGCAGCATGAGCAGGGCCATCTGGGTGGCGTGGGCGACGACGAACCACGGCAGCGCGAGGTCGATGCCGCCGAGCACCCGGGCCAGCTGCATGGTGGCGTCGATGCTGAACGCGACCGCGAGCGCCACGCCCAAGCCCTGCGTGACCCGCTGGCCCGACGGGATCCGCGCCAGGTTCAGGAACGAGACGTAGAGCCCGGCCGGGGCCACGAAGACCGCCAGCGCGAAGGGGATGGCGAAGATCAGCTTCGTGCTCTCGCTCAGCGGCTCGGCGATCAGCAGCACCATGGGCGCGCCCAGCACGCACAGGGCCATGGCGGTGTCGAGGAGATCGACCGAGATGTCCAGCTTGCCCGCCTGGGCCTGGAGCATGCGGATCCCGGCCGACGTCCAGACCGGGATGGCGGCCACGATCAGGAGCATGTCCAGGCCCACGAGCGCCCGGGAGTCCAAGGCTGCTCCGCCCAGAGCGGCCAGGCCCGCCAGGGTGGCCAGCGCCAGCCCCTGCCACCAGCGGTGCCAGAAGCCCTGGTACTCGGGCGGGCAGTGGCGCAGCGTCCGGTGGGTGATGACCAGCCCCGCGGCGGAGAACGGGACGCTGGCCAGGGCATGGATGAACAGGAAGTCGCGGTCGCTGTCGCTGAGCGTGGCGGACAGTGCGACGAGCGAGGCGCCGACCACCACCGCACCGGCTGTGCCGGCCCAGCGCACCACCGGCGGGTGCACGAGGTCGTTGGCCACCGGCTCCGCCTCTGAGACGGCGGCCGGGTCGGCGGCGACCGGCGGATCGGCTGCCGGGGCGCGGCCATCCCCCGGGGCGCGCCCCCCGCGGCCCGCCCACCGGCCGGTGCGCTGGTCGTCGATGCGCCTCATGCGTCTGTCTCCGCGGTCGCGGACTACCCCTTACCCCGATCTGGGAGCACGATCACAAGCCTTCGTGGCAGCCGTGGGGTCCCCTCCGTACGGCAGCCGCCCGATGCTACCCAAAGGCAACTACCTTGGACTCAGGGCAGACCCGGGGGGACCACCGCATGACCACGGCCGACACTGCCGGCACCGATGATCTGACCGCCATCAAGACGCTCGCCGACATCGTCAGAGTCCACGCCGGCCGCCGGCCCGAGGCACCCGCCCTCGACATCGCCGGGCGCACGGTCAGCTTCGGCGAGCTGGACGAGCGCTCCTCACGCGTCGCGCAGGCGCTGCGGGCCGCAGGAGTGGAGGCCGGCGACCGTGTGGCCTTCATCGACAAGAACGGCCTGGAGTTCTTCGACGTCACCTTCGGCCTGGCCAAGCTGAACGCCATCAACGTGGCGGTGAACTGGCGCCTGGCCCCGCCCGAGATGGCCCAGATCATCGCCGACGCCCAGGCCGAGGTGGTCATCGTGGGCCCCGATTTCGTGGGCCACGTCGAGCGCATCGAGGACGACCTCGAGCGCGTCCACACCATCGTGGCGGTGGGCGGCCACGACCGCTGGCCGGGCTACGAGGAGTGGATGTCCGGGCACGAGGCCGAGGACCCGGGCGTGCGCGCCGCGGGCGGCGACGTCGCCTTCCAGCTCTACACCTCGGGCACCACCGGGCTGCCCAAGGGCGTGATGTGCACCAACGACAACTTCTTCGAGGGCGTCGGAGGCCTGGCCGAGCAATGGCGGTTCACCACCGACTCCGTGAACATCGCCATGATGCCGATGTTCCACATCGCCGGCGCGGGCTGGGCGATGGTGGGGCTGCACCACGGCTGCCGCACGGTCGTGCTGCGCGACATCGACCCTGCCGCGGTGGCGGCGGCCATCCCCGAGTTCGGCGTCACCAACATCTTCATGGTCCCCGCCGTCATCCAGTTCCTGCTGGCCACACCGGGCGTCGAGTCCACCGACTTCTCGACCCTGCGGGCGCTGGTCTACGGCGCCTCGCCCATCACCGACACGGTGCTGGTCAAGGGCATGGAGACGCTCGGCTGCGAGTTCATCCAGGTGTACGGGCTGACCGAGACGACCGGCGCCATCACCCAGCTCGACGGCGTCGACCACGATCCGGTGAACAGGCCCCGGCTGCTGCGCTCGTGCGGCAAGCCCTATCCGTGGGTCGAGGTGCGCATGGTCGAGCCCTCCACCGGCGAGGACGTGCCGCCGGGCGAGGTGGGCGAGCTGTGGACCCGTTCGCGCCAGAACATGAAGGGCTACTGGAACAACCCCACCGCCACCGCCGAGGCCATCACTCCCGACGGCTGGTTCCGGACCGGCGACGCCGGCTACTTCGACGAGGACGGCTTCATCTACCTGCACGACCGGGTCAAGGACATGATCGTGTCCGGCGGCGAGAACGTGTACCCGGCCGAGGTCGAGAACGTGGTGGCCAAGCACCCGGCGGTGGCCGACGTGGCCGTCATCGGCGTGCCCGACGAGCGCTGGGGCGAGGCGGTGAAGGCCATCGTGGTCCCCGCGCCCGGCGTCGAGGCCAACGACGAGACGGCAGCCGCGATCATCGCCTACGCCCGTGACAACCTCGCCGGCTACAAGCTGCCCAAGTCGGTCGACTACGCCGAGGTCCTGCCCCGCAACCCCTCGGGCAAGCTGCTCAAGCGTGAGCTGCGCGAGCCCTACTGGGAGGGCGTCGAGCGCCGCGTCGGCTAGCTCCAGCTAGCCCAGGGCGGCGATGGCCCGGCGGACCCGGGGCTCGCTCACCGGTTGGGCGGTGCCCAGCTTCTGGGCGAACAGGCTGACCCGCAGCTCCTCCAGCAGCCATGCCACCGCCACGACGTCGGGCGCGCCGCGGCGCTCGGCCGGGAGGGCGTCGCGGGCGGTGGTGAATGCGGCCTCCAACGCCCGGGCCCGGGTCATGAGCTCGCGGTCGCGCTCGGGACGCTCGCCGAGCTTGTCGAGGCGCAGGCGGATGGCCTCCAGGTAGCGACCGATGTCGCGGAGCCGGGCCAGGCCGGCCCGGGCCACGAAGCCCGGCGCCACCAGGGACCGGACCTGCGCCCGCATGTCGGCGACCGAGGGGACCAGGGCGGGGGCCCGGATGCCGGCCAGGCGGGTCTCCAGCGCCAGCGCCGCCGCCACGAGGTCGCCGGCCTGGCCCGCCGCCCCTGCGGCCAGCGGTGCCAGCCGGGCGCGGGCCGCGGCCTCCAGCCGGGCGAAGCCGGCCTCGTCCCATGCGGGGCCGCCCTCGGCGGCCACGATGCGGTCGGCCGCGGCGGCCACGCTGTCGTCGGCCAGAGCGGCGACGCCGGGGTAGCGGGCCGGCACGGCCGCGAGGGCCGGGATGGTGCGCAGCCGGCGCTCGGCCTCCCGCCGGGCCGCGGGCACCGCCAGCAGCAGCAGGCGGCGGGTGCCGGCGGCCATCGCCCGGGCCTGGTCGGTCTCACTGGCCAGGACCCGCACCCCCGCGGTCTCGCCCTCGTCCACCAGCGCGGGATAGCCCCGCACCGGCTGGCCCGCGGCGGTCGTGTCGACCACCCGGGGCAGGGTGCCGATGTCCCAGGCGCGCAGGCCGCCGCGCTCGATGCCCGGGGTGGCGCTCGCCACCGCCGACCGCACCTGCGAGCCGAGCTGCCGGGCCAGAGCGATGAGGTCGCGCCCGGCGGCCACCTCGCGGCCGTCGGCGTCCTCGACGCGGAAGCGCACGAGCAGGTGGGCGGGCACCCGGGCCAGGTCGAAGTCCGACGGCGCCACCGGCTCGCCCGCCCGCGAGGCCAGGCGGCGAGCCAGCACCTCCAGCAGCGGGCCGTCGGCGGGGCCGATGCCGGCCAGCGCCTCGCGGGCCCGGTCCGGTGCAGGCACCAGGTGGCGGCGCACCGCCTTGGGCAGCGACCGGACCAGCGCGGTGACCAGGTCGAGCCGGTGGCCGGGGACCTGCCAGTCGAACCCGTCGGGGGACACCTGGTTGAGCACCGCCAGCGGGATGTGCACGGTCACCCCGTCGTCGTCGGCGCCCGGCCCGAACGTGTAGGTCACGTCGAAGTCCCGCCCACCCTGGTGCCAGGTGGTCGGGAAGTCCTCGCCCTCGACCGGCACCGCGCCTGCGGCCACCAGGTCCTCCCACGTGAAGGTCAGCAGGTCGGGCCGGCGGCGCCGGGCCCGGCCCCACCAGCGGTCGAACTCGCGGCCCGACGTCACGTCGGGTCCGACCCGCTCGTCGAAGAACGCCACCAGCCGCTCGTCGGTGGCCAGCAGGTCGCGGCGCCGGGCCCGGTCCTCCAGGTCCCGCACCTCCTCGACCAGCCGGGCGTTGTCGGCCGCGAAAGGGTGCCGCGTGGTCCAGTCGCCGTCGACCAGGGCGTGCTCGATGAACATGCGGCGGGCCAGAGCGGGGTCGACGCGGGCCACCTGCACGCGGCGGCCGTCGACGATGGGCAGGCCGTAGAGCGTGACCCGCTCGCTGGTGACCGCCGCCGCCCGCTTGGCGTCCCACCAGGCCTCGCTGTAGCTGCGGCGCACCAGGTGCTCGGCCAGCGGCTCGATCCACGACGGGTCGATGCGGGCCACCATGCGGGCCCACAGCCGGGTCGTCTCCACCAGCTCGCCGGCCATCACCCACGCCGCGGGACGGCGGTGCAGGGACGACCCCGGCGCCACCAGGAAGCGGGCCTGACGGGCCCCGATGTGCTCGCGGGTTGCGGGGTCGTACATGCCGACGTGGGACAGCAGGCCGGCCAGCAGCGAGCGGTGCACGGCCTCGGGCGGGCCCGCCTGGCGGGTGCGGCGGATGCCGATCTCGGCCGCGACGTCGCGCAGCTGGCGCACCAGGTCCTGCCACTCCCTCACCCGCACGTGGTGGAGGTGCTCGGCCCGGCACAGCCGGCGGAACGCGCTGGAGGACCGCGCCCGCTGCTCGGTCTCCAGGTAATGCCACAGGTTGAGCACCGCCGTGAAGTCGGAGTCGGGATCGGCGAAGCGAGCGTGAAGCTCGTCGGCCTCGGCCTCCTGGCCGGTGGGCCGCTCCCGCACGTCCTGGATGGACAGGGCGGCCGCGATGATCAGCACCTCGCGCACGCAGCCGTGGGCGTCGGCCTCGAGGATCATGCGGCCGAAGCGCGGGTCGATGGGGAGCCGCGCGAGCCGGCGACCCAGCGGGGTCAGCGTGCGGCCGTCGCGCATGGCCCCCAGCTCGCCCAGCAGCGCCACCGCGTCGCGTACGGCGTGGGCGTCGGGCGGATCCACGAACGGGAACGACTCGACCTCGCCCAGGCCCAGCGCGGCCATGCGCAGGATGACCGAGGCCAGGTTGGTGCGCAGGATCTCCGGCTCGGTGAACTCGGGCCGGGACAGGTAGTCGTCCTCGTCGTAGAGCCGGATGCAGATGCCGGGCGCCACCCGGCCGCAGCGCCCGGCCCGCTGGTCGGCGGAGGCTTGGCTGACCGGCTCGATGGGGAGCCGCTGGACCTTGGTGCGGCGGCTGTAGCGGGAGATCCGGGCGGTCCCGGGGTCGACCACGTAGCGCACGCCGGGCACCGTGATCGAGGTCTCCGCCACGTTGGTGGCGAGCACGATGCGCCGGCCTCCATGCGGCTTGAACACCCGCTGCTGCTCGGCGGCCGACAGGCGGGCGTACAGCGGCAGGATGTCGGTGCCGTCCAGCCGGGCCTCGCCCAGCGCGGTGGCCGTGTCGCGGATCTCCCGCTCGCCCGACAGGAACACCAGGATGTCGCCCGGTCCCTCCGCCCGGAGCTCGTCCACCGCCCGCCGGATCCCGTCGACCTGGTCGGCCGCCTCGTCGCCCAGCGGCCGGTAGCGGACCTCGACGGGGTAGGTGCGGCCGGAGACCTCGACGACCGGGGCGTCGAAGTGGCCGGCGAAGCGCTCGGTGTCGATGGTGGCCGAGGTGACGATCAGCTTCAGGTCGGGCCGGCGGGGGAGGAGGTTGGTGAGGTAGCCGAGCAGGAAGTCGATGTTGAGGCTGCGCTCGTGGGCCTCGTCCACGATCAGCGTGTCGTAGCGTCGCAGCAGCCGGTCGCGCTGGAGCTCGGCCAGCAGGATGCCGTCGGTCATGACCTTGACGAGGGTGCGCTCGCCCACCTGGTCGGTGAAGCGCACCGTGTAGCCCACGCCCTCGCCCAGCGGCGTGCCCAGCTCCTCGGCGACCCGGGCGGCCACCGTGCGGGCCGCCAGGCGCCGCGGCTGGGTGTGCCCGATCAGGCCGCGCACGCCCCGGCCCAGCTCCAGGCAGAGCTTGGGGAGCTGAGTGCTCTTGCCCGAGCCGGTCTCGCCCGCCACCACCACGACCTGGTGGTCGCGGATGGTGGCGAGCAGCTCGTCGCGCCGGGCGGTGATGGGCAGCTCGGGCGGGTAGCCGACCTCGGGGACGGCCAGGCGGCGACCGGCCACCCGCGCCTCGGCCTCGGCCACCTCGACCGCCAACGCGGCCAGCGCCTCGTCGCCGTCAGCGGCCGTGCGGGCGCGGTCGAGCCGGCGGCGCAGGCGCTGCTCGTCGAGCAGCGTCAGCGCGCTGAGGCGGGAGCTGAGCTCGGCCGCGATCGGTAGGGAGTGACTTGTAGGCACGGTGCGCGGCCCGTCATGTTACGGATTCACGACGTCGGAACACTCGTATTAGATCCTCCGACACGCGCTCTTACTCCGCGTTACCCTGCGGCCGTGACCTTCAAGCTCGACCCTGACGCCGCCGGGTTCGACGCCAACCGCTTGACCCGGATCGACGACCACCTCCGTACCCGCTACATCGAGCCGGGCAAGATCGCCGGCTGCCAGGTGGTGGTGTCCCGGAGGGGTCAGGTGGCCCACGCCGCCACCTTCGGCCTGGCGGACCGGGAGCACGACGTCAAGGTCGCCGACGACACCATCTGGCGCCTGTACTCCATGACCAAGCCGATCACCGGCGTGGCGCTCCTGACCCTGTACGAGACCGGAGCGTTCGCGCTCAGCGACCCGGTGCACCGGTACATCCCGGAGTTCCGCGCCACCAAGGTGCGGGAGGTGCGCGAGGACGGCACCAAGGCGGAGGTCGACCCCGTGCGCCCCATGTCGGTGCGCGACGCCTTCATGCACATGACCGGCATCGGGATGGGCCCTCCCGGCGCTCGTCTCGACCTGGCGACGCTGGGCCAGCGCCCGCCCTCCCTGCGCCTCGGCGGGGGCGGCAACCTGCAGACGCTGATGGAGCGGCTCGCCACCGTGCCGCTGCGCTTCCATCCCGGCACCCGCTGGCTGTACTCGTGGTCGACCGACGTGTGCGCCCGGCTGGTCGAGGTGCTCTCGGGCCGGCGCTTCGACGAGTACCTGCAGGCGACCATCTTCGACCCGCTCGGGATGGCCGACACCGGCTTCTCGGTGCCCGACAGCAAGGTCGGCCGGTTCGCGGCCCTCTACCGGCGTGCCCCCGACCGCTCGGTCCGGCTCCTGGACGACCCGCTCACGAGCGGCTACCGCAGCCAGCCCGAGTTCCTGTCGGGCAGCGGCGGCCTGGTGGGCACGGCCGCCGACTACCTGCGCTTCTGCCACATGCTGGTCAACGGGGGCGAGCTGGACGGCGTGCGCATCCTGTCCCGCAAGACCGTCGAGCTGATGCGCACGAACCACCTGCCCGGCGGGGGCGACCTGCGCCAGTTCGCCGTGCCGGGCGGCTACGGCGAGGTCGGCTTCGAGGGCATGGGCTTCGGCCTCACCGTGGCCGTGAGCGGCGGACCGGCGCTCACCCAGTCGGCCGGATCGCCCGGCGAGTACATGTGGGGCGGCGCCGCTTCCACCGCCTTCTGGATCGACCCGGTGGAGGAGATCGTGGGCGTGTTCATGACCCAGCTCATGCCCTCGGGCACGTTCAACTTCCGGGGCCAGCTGAAGTCGATCGTCTACGGCGCCCTGGCCGACTGAGGCGGCGTCCCGAAGAGGCCGGTGCGCTCGGACAGCGCACCGATGCCGAGAGTGGGCTCCATGGACGGCACCGTACCGTTCGTCACCGCAGTGTCCAGGTAGTCTGCACCCCGATGGCACGGGGGACCGCCGCCAAGACGACCTCGCGTGACGAGCGGCCGACGGTGGGCCTGACGCGCCGCGAGGCCCGCCGGGCCGAGCTGCTCGAGGCCGCGCTGCGAGTGATCCGGCGGGGCGAGGGCCGGGTGGCGATGGAGGACATCGCGGCGGAGGCCGGCATCTCGCGTCCCATCCTCTACCGGCACTTCGGCGACGCCACCGGATTGTACGCGGCGGTGGCCGACCACTTCTGCCGGGCGCTGCTGGCCCGCCTGCGGCGCGGCACCCGCGACCTCCCACCGGGCCATGGCCTGCTGCACCACCAGATCCTGTCCTACCTGACGTTCATCGACGAGGACCCGAACGTGTACCGGTTCCTCAACCGCCAAGTGCCCCCCGACCGCGAGCGTTCCGTGACCCACCACAGCGGCTTCTCCCGCCTGGTCGCCGACTCCACCGCCGAGCACCTCCGCACCGCGGGCTGGGGCAAGCGGATGTCGTTGGCGGGGGCGGACCTGTTCGTGGGCGGCCTGGAGGCGGCGGCCAGCCGTTGGGTCGAGGAGCGCACCTGCAGCGCGGAGGAATTGGCGGACCGGCTCACCGCGGTGCTGTGGAACGGCTTCGTCCACGGGGGCATGCCGCTCCGCTCGGACCCGGCGGCCGCCGAGGGGATCGCCTAGAGGCGGCGCTCCGCGCCGGCGCCAAGAGCGGGAAACGCGGTAACTCCTCAGGCAGGCGCCAGGCCCATGAGGTCGGCGAAGTTGCCGGAGTAGAAGCGCTCGCGGGCCGGACCGGAGACGTCCTCCATGGTGGCCTCGAACCGGCCGAGCGGGTCGCGGGTGCCCTCGGGGTGCGGGTAGTCGGACGAGAACAGCAGCAGGTCCGGGCCGCACTGATCGATGATGTCGCCGACCGGCTCGCCCGGGAACGGGGTGAACCACATCTGGCGCTCGATGTACTCGCGGGGCGAGAGGGGCATGGCGTTGAGCTGGGGCTCGGACTTGCGGAAGTTGCGGGTGACCTGGTCGAGCTTGACCAGCAGGGTGGGCACCCAGGCGGCACCCAGCTCGATGGCCGCGCCCCGCAGGCCGGGGAACCGCTCGAACACCCCGTCCATGGCCATGCAGGCCAGGAACAGCTCGGGGGCGTGGCTGAGCGCGATGTAGTCCTTCGAGCGGAGGTTCTCGCCGCCGCCCAGGAAGTCGGTCACCGGAGCCAGGCCGTTGTCGTGCAGCGAGCGGGGCACGTTGAGGCGCGCGCCGCCGACGTGGAGCACGAACGGCACGCCGGCCTCGGCCAGCCGGCCCCACACGCCGTCGTAGTCGGGGTGGGTGTGGGAGTGGCGCTTGGGGGCGTCGTGGCTCACCTGGATGGCGGCCGCGCCGTCGGCCAGGCTCGCCTCCACCTCCGCCTCTGCCCGAGCCGGATCGCCCAGGGGCACGAAGGCCACCGCCATGAGGCGCTCGTCGTGGGAGCAGAAGTCGACGACGCCGCGGTTGAGCGCCCGGTTGCCGGCCGCCCGCACCTCGCGGTCCTCGTGCCCGAGGAACTGCGACGAGGCGAAGGTGGGGAACACCAGCTGGCGCTCGAAGCCCAGCAGGTCGAGCGCGCGGCTGCGCTCGACCGGGTCGAAGGCGCCCAGCGCGCTCCACCCCTTGGCGTTGAGCACACCCGCCTCCAGCTCGGCCCGGGCCTCGGGGTCGGACCGGCGCGTCGCGGCCTCTCGCACGGCGGCCTCGGCCATGCGCCCGGCCC
>DASRJN010000453.1:0-3926 GCA_035649455.1 Acidimicrobiales bacterium | reverse complement strand
TTGCGCCGCTCCGCATGGTCAAGACGGCGCCGGCAGAGCCGGCGCCTGGCCTGCGGGCGGGCGCCAGAGGCGCCCGTCCTCGGCGGCGTCGGCCATGTCCCAATCTGTACGCTGCCGCCGGTGGGCGCAGCCGACCTGCTGACGATGCCGGCATGCGACCATCCCTCCGATCTCGAGCGATGGCTCCGTTCCGCGCTTGCGCCCTACCACCCCTCAGCGCCAGCGGACGTCCTTCTGCCCGCCCCGCTGGTTGAGCTTCGGGCCGACGTCCCGATCCTTGACGAGCCTCAAGGCGCATCGTGCGTATCGGCAGGGCGTCTTGGATCGATCGTCACTTGGCAGGCGCACGACCAGGGCGGCGCCCTCGTCGCACGAGTAGCCACTGCACCTAAAGAAGGCCTGGGCGTGCCCGATGGCCGGGTCTGGCAGCGATAGCTGCTGCCCCGCCTGACGGGGATCTCGTCGCGGGTCGTGGCCAGCACGTCATCGACCAGCGCCTCGACCTCGGGGTCGTCACCCTCCATCGCGCCGATGTCGGTCGACACCAGTGTCCAGCGGCGCTGGTGGCGATGGTCCGGTGTCGACATGACGCCGGACGCCACACCGTCCGCGCCCCTGACCAAAGGGCGATTCTGAAGCGCCGGCGATCCGGTGGGGCGCGTGGATGCACCGGTCGGGGCGTGTCGTGCTGAGCGAGACTGGGCCGGTGGCCGACGCAGTGGATCGGGGCCGGGAATCCTTCGGGCGACATGCGTGGGCGGATGCGTTCGCTGAGCTGTCGGCCGCGGATCGTGAGGCGCCGCTCGAACTCGAGGATTTAGAGCGGCTGGCTGTGGCGGCGTATCTGGTCGGCGCAGACAGGGAGAGCGACGACGCCTGGCTCCGCGCCCATCATGAGTGCCTGCGCATGGGAGAAGTAGTGAGAGCTGCCCGGTGCGCGGGCTGGCTCGCCCAGGGACTGCTGTTGAGGGGCGAGATGGCGCAGGGCGGCGGATGGCTGGCCCGAGCCCAGCGGTTGCTCGACGAGGGGAACCACGACGACGTGGGACGAGGGTATCTGCTCGTGCCGGTCGCGATTCAGTCCTTCGACGAGGACCCGGCGGCTGCCCATGCCACGTTCGGGCACGCGGCCAGTATCGGTGTCCGCTTCGGCGACAAGGACCTGACGGCTTTCGCCCGGCAGGGCCAGGGCCGGGCTCTGATTCGCTTGGGGGAAACAGCGGACGGGGTGGCCTTGCTCGATGAGGTCATGGTGGCGGTGACGGCGGGCGAGTTGTCTCCAGTCTTCGCCGGGCTCGTCTACTGCTCGGTGATAGAGGCATGTCAGGAGATCTTCGACCTAGGCAGGGCTCAGGAGTGGACGGGGGCGCTCACCCGTTGGTGCGAGTCGCAACCCGGCCTGGTGGCGTACCGGGGTCAGTGCTTGCTGCATCGAGCCGAGATCATGCAGCTACACGGTGCCTGGGGGCAGGCGGCGACCGAAGCGCAACGGGCCTGCGAGCGGCTTTCCGGCCGGCCGACGGTCGCCACGGCGCTCTACCAGCAAGCTGAGTTGCACCGGCTCCGCGGCGAGTTCGCCAAGGCCGAGAACGCGTATCGCGAAGCCGACCAGTGGGGGCGAGATCCACTGCCTGGCCTGGCGATGCTGCGCCTAGCCCAGGGCCAGATCGACGCCGCGGCGGCGGCGATCCGCCATGTAGTGGACGAGGCGAACGTCCCGGTGGCTCGGTCCAAGGTGCTGGCCGCGTTCGTGGAGATCATGCTGGCGGCCCATGACCTCGAGGCGGCTAGCGCCGCGGCCGACGAGCTGGCGCAGATCGCCGACGAGTTCGGCGCCCCGCTGTTGCGCGCCATGTCCGGCCACGCCACAGGGGCTGTGCTCCTCGGCGAGGGCGACGCCCGTGCGGCGATGGCCGTGCTGCGCCGGGCGTGGGCGGCGTGGCGGGAGCTGGACGCACCGTACGAAGCCGCTCGGGTGAGGGTTCTGATCGGGCTGGCATGTCGGGAACTCGGCGACCACGACACCGCAACGTCGGACCTGGACGCGGCCCGCTCGGTGTTCCGGCAACTCGGAGCAGCACCCGACATTGCCCGGGTCGAGGCGCTGTCGCCAACCGCAGGTCCCGAAGCTCCGATGGGCCTGACCGGGCGCGAGGTCGAAGTGTTGGCACTCGTGGCCACGGGCAAGACCAACCGCGAAATCGCAGCCGCGCTCGTCATCAGCGAGCACACTGTCGCCCGGCACGTGCAGAACATCCTCGCCAAGCTGGGCGTCTCCTCTCGCACCGCGGCCAGCGCCTTCGCCTTCGAGCACGGCCTGGTCTGACCCCCGCGTGGTCAGAAATGACCAGGCGAGGATCCGCACGAGGTTGGTGGATCCGGGCGATGCGAGACCCGGTCGGTTCGCCCACCGTGGAGCCCATGGACACCACGGCGAGACGGTGCGGCGCGTCGGCATCTCTGATCGCTCGAGCAAGGAAGGGAACCATGTCCACCCAGTTGAGTGAGATGAACACCAGCCTCCAGGCGGTGCGCACGCTGGCTCCCACCATCGTGGCTCGCAGCGAGGAGATCGAGCGCGGGCGGCTGGTGCCGCCGGACCTGGTCGAGAGGCTGACGGCCGCGGGCTGCTTCCGGACGCTGGTGCCGCGAAGCCACGGCGGCGCCGAGCTCGACCCGACCGCGGATCTGCGAGTGGTCGAAGAGCTCGCCCGGGCCGATGGCTCGGTCGGATGGACGGTCATGATCGGATCGTTGGCGCCGGTGCTCCTCGGGAAGCTGCCGCGCGCGACTTTCGACGCCCTGTACGCCACGGCCCCCGACGTGATCCTCGCCGGCACATTCAATCCGACAGGCGTGGCCACGCCGGTCGATGGCGGGTTCGCAGTCACCGGACAGTGGTCGTTCGCCAGCGGCTGCCAGCACTGCCACTGGTTCGTCGCCCACTGCATCGTTGACGACGGCCGCCAGCCGCCGATACGCATGATGGTGCTGCCCCCCACCGACGTCGAGATCAAGGACACCTGGTCGGTGTCGGGCCTGTGCGGCACCGGAAGCCACGACTTCGTCGTCAACGACGTCTTCGTGCCGGACGAACGCAGCTTCGTGATCTGGGACGAGCCGTGCCTCGACATCCCGCTTCTGCGGATCCCGGAGCTATCTCTCTCCTCGCTCAGGCTCGGCGCCGTGGCGGTCGGAATCGCCCAGGGCGCCCTGGAGGAAGTCACCGACCTCGCCACCGGAAAGGTGCCGCTGTTCAGCGACGGGACGTTGGCATCGAACCCGCTGTTCCAGAACCAGCTTGGAGATGCGGACGCCCGGTTGCGAGCCGCCCGCACCCTGCTATACGCCGACGCCGCGACGTTGTGGGACACGGCCTTAGCTGGCACGCCGTTCAGCCCCGACCACCGGGCCCGCATCCGCGCAACGGCCACGTGGGTGACCGGGACGGCCGCATCCGTTGTCGACACTGCCTACACCGCTGGCGGCGGGACCTCGATCTACTCCAGCAGCCCCCTCCAGCGTCGTCTTCGCGACATCCACGCCCTGACTCAGCACTTCGGGGTCAAGCTCGACACGTTCACCAAGGCCGGTGCGGTGTTGGCCAGCCAAGACGTCGACCTCACGTTCCTGTGACGGAGGAGGAGAAACCGGGGCTTCGGCAGCGGAACCCTCGCCTTGATCATCATCGTGGCGTTGGCGCGCCGGAAGTCGTAGACGTGGGGGGACGCAGGGGGACCGGCTGATCGCTGATAGAGACATGCCTGTTGACCAGTGCTGACGCGTCGTTCGCGATGTGGCTACCACCCCGCGGTCTCGTCCGTCCGGTACCGGCCATGTTCGCTCGGGCAAGCTTCGGGACGCAGTGGTCGTGCCACATCCGTGCCAGATGGGCGGAGCATCCGGGCTGTCTCACGGTGACTGGC
>DASRJN010000452.1:0-6404 GCA_035649455.1 Acidimicrobiales bacterium | reverse complement strand
TTCGACGACCTCTCCGTGGTCGTCGTGCGCGCCCCGCGGTGAGGTTTGCCCCCGTTCGTCCGGCGCGGAAGCATGAGCGCATGACCAACCGCGTGCGGCTGACGCTCGCGGCCCTGGCGGCGGCGGCAGCCCTCCTGGCCGCCGGGCCGTCGGGCCCCGCGGGCGCCCAGGAAGACTCGGGCGAGATCGAGCTCGAGGCCGTCCATCCGGCCGGCCAGTCGATCCACTTCATCGTGCGCGTCACCGACAGCGGCGACCCGGCCAACGACGCCTCGGTCACGGCCATGGCCCAGCCGCTGAGCGGCGAATCCCTCACGCCGGTGAACCTCACGCGGGACGACGACGACGGCCACTACTCGGGCCCGGTCGAGTTCCCCAGTGCGGGGCTGTGGACCGTGCGCTTCGTCTCCACCAACCCCGATGCCACCCTCGAGGTGGACCAGGAGGTCACCGCGGGGACCGAGGGCGAGTTCGCCCCCGAGGACGACGGCACCGGCGACAGCGCGCAGGCGGCCGACGAGGACGGGGATGAGGAGGAGGGCCTCCCCATCTGGCTCATCGTGCTGGCCGTCGTGGTGGTCATCGGTGGGGCCCTGGCCGCGCTGGCCCTGCGCTCGAAGCCGCCCACCTCTCCCGGCGACGGCCCGGAGGGCGACGAGTCCGAGCCCGAGCCGGCCGCAGGACCGCCCGGCAGCGGCACGCCGTGATCTCCCGGCGTGCCGGCCTGGCCCTCGCGGCCCTGGCCGGGGTGGCGGGACTGGTCCTGCACGCCACGCCCGCGGCGGCCGACCCGCCCGCGCCCAGCGACTTCCGCTCCACCGTCACCGGGATCGAGCCGGAGGCCGCAGTCGTGCGGGCCAAGATCGTCGGCGGCGACTCGTTCCTCGAGCTGTCGGTCGACCGCGGCCACGAGGTCATCGTCCATGGCTACGGCGATGAGCCCTACCTGCGCTTCCGGGACGACGGCACGGTCGAGCGCAACCGCCGCTCGGAGGCCACCTACCTGAACGAAGACCGGCGCGGCGCGGTCGACATCCCGCCCCAGGCCGACAACGAGGCGGATCCGGAATGGGAGAAGGTGGCGAGCGGAGGGACCTACGCCTGGCACGACCACCGCATCCACTGGATGGGCGAGGGCAAGCCCGCCGGGATCAGGCCGGGCACGCTCATCCAGGCCTGGACGGTGGACATCACGGTCGACGGGTCGCCCACGCAGATCCAGGGCAAGCTGGTGCTGGCCGAGCAGGTGAGCCCGCTTCCCTGGTTCGTGCTGGCGCTGGTGGCCGGCGCCGCGGTCGTGCTGCTGGGACGGCGCCACGCCATGGTCACGGCCGGCGGTGCCGCGCTGGTGGCGGCACTGGCGGCGCTGGTGGCGGGCTGGGGCCAGTACTCCGTGGCCCCCGCGGGCTCGGGGGTCGACCCGCTGGTGGTGATCGTCCCCGCGCTCGGGGTCGTGGCCGCGGGGGCCGGCCTGGTGCTGCGGTCCCGGCCGCCGTGGGGGGCGGCGTCGACCCTGGCGTCGGCCGCGGCGGTGATCGGCTGGGGCGTGCTGCGGGCCGACGTGCTGTGGAAGCCAGTGCTGCCCACCGACCTGCCCTACAACCTCGACCGTGGGCTCACCGCCCTCGCGCTCGGGCTGGCGGTAGCCGCGGCGGGGCTGGTCGTGTGGAGCGGAGGCCTGGTGCTGAGCCCCGGACGCGCCACCGCCGCCACTGCCGGAGGGGGAGACCCGCAGTGACGGCGGTGCGCTGACCGACAGCCGGAAGACCGGTCGGTGTGCGTGAACCCACCGACCGGCCTCCCTATTCCCGCTGTGCCTAGTTCAGGCTGAAGAAGTGCCGGCAGGCGTCGCCGCCTCGGACTCGGTGCCCGAGCCGTTGGGGCTGGGCGTTCCCCCCGAGCTGCGCCGGCTCCGGACCAGTGCGAACACGGCGACGGCCAGGCCGAGCACGCCCACGACCAGTCCGATGGTGGCGAGGGTGTTGGCCGAGTCCACGTCGTCCTGGGTGGCGGTGTTGCCTACCGGCACGGTGGCGGCGTCCTCCTGGCCGTTGTCCGTCAGGTCCGGGGCGGCGGCCCCGCCCTCGGGGGCGGGCTCGATCAGCTTCAGCGTGGGCGCCGGGTGCTCCGGCTCCTCCTGGCCCTCGACCACCGGGTCGATCCAGCGCACGACCTCACCGCTGGAGTAGGTCTGGATGCTCGGGAACGCCAGCGAGTCCGCATCCTCGGGCATCCGCCCGATGGACACGTCGAACTCCTGGAACTCGCCCGGGTTGATGGTCGCCCCGGTCCAGGTGATCTTGGAGACGACCTCGGTGACCTGCTCGCCGAACGCGTCGATCGGCTCGTCGAGCGTGCGCATCTCGGTGGTTGCGGTCCAGCCTGGCAGGGGCCTGGTCGACACGAACGGGAACGCCTGGTCCTCGGGCAGGTTCACCTCCAGGGTCGTGGTGGCGGCGTCGTCCCGCTCGTTCGGCACGCGGAAGCTGAGTCGGGCGAACGAGCCTTTCTCGACCTCGCCGGGGTTGACCGTCACGTGGGCCGACGCCATCGGCGCCAGGGCCACGAGGGCCGCGGCTGCGACGCCCAAAGCTCGCGTCAGTGCACGGGTCTTCACTTGTCTCGCTCCTTGTGGTGATGAGTGTCTACGAGACCGGGACCGCGGTCTTGAGCAGCGTCTGGTCGATGTCGCTGGTGCGCACCGCCATGTCCAGCTGCCATTCCCCCGGATAGGGGATCTCGACGTCGGAGGCGACGTACACGCCGGGACCGGTGTTCTCCAACGTCAGGGTGATGGGGCCGAGGTCGCGCTCGGGCAGCGTGAGCGAGGCCTGGACCTCCTCGGGCTCGATGGGGTTGAGGCCGTGGTCGGTGACCGTGAGCTTCACGTCGGACTGGCCGACGGTGACCGGGTCCACCGCCACTTGCACCATGAGCGTCTCGCCGTGGACCTGGGTGGCGAAGGGCCCGCGGGGGCCGGTGTCGCCGCCGGAAGCGGCGCCGGGGACGGCGTTGACCAGCATGGCCGTGACGGCCAGCACGCCCACGGCCAGCGCCACCTCCGCCGCCACCGAGCGGCGCAGCACCGCGAGGCTGGCCGGGCCGCGATCCGCCGATGCCGCGACGGCACCCGGACCGGGGGAGAGGGCCATAGCCCGAGCGCCGGCGACGGCGCGGTTGCGAATCCACGCCCGGCTGAAGGACGCGGCCACGAGCATCCCCGCGACCAGCAGGACCTTGGTCACCAGCAGGCGGCCGTAGGCGGTGTCGAACAGGGCGTCGTAGCTGCCGACCTGGCGCCAGCCCTGGATGGCGCCGCTGACCACGATCACCACCACCGCCCCGAAGGCCACCTGCGAGAAGCGGCCCACGATGGTGGCGACCTCGTCGTCGCCCCGCCTGGAGCCGCTCTCGCGCCACAGCAGCGACCCGATCAGCACGACCAGCCCGCCGAGCCACACGCTGACCGCGCCCAGGTGGGCGAGATCGGTCACGAAGGCCAGCGGCACCAGGTCGCCCGACACGGCGTGGCCGGTGAGGCTGATGGTGACCAGCAGCGCCGCGCCCAGGCCGGAGAGCAGCCAGCGGTCGGCCCGCTTGGACCGGGCCACGACCGCGATGACGGCGAGCAGGAGGGCGCGGGCCAGCCAGGCCCGGCCGTTCTGGTGCCCCAGCTCGTCGCCGATCAGCGACGGGTCGAGAGCGTCGCCCAGCGAGCCGCCCACGACGTAGGCGGCGTAGAGCGGGATACAGGCCAGCGTGGCCACCAGCGCGGTCCACCAGGCGACCGCACCGATCCGCCGCGCGCGCCGGTCGTCCCGGCCCGCCGGCCACAGCCAGGCCACGAAGGCGATGGCTCCGATCAGCACGATGACGCCGGCGAAAGCGGCGAAGCGGGCGACGCCGTAGACGACGCCGAGCACGGTGTCGCCCTGGCCGCTGCCGCCGAGCACGTCGTCGATCAGGGCCTGGTCCTCGCCGGGCGCGGCCGCCGAGGCGTCGCCCACCCGGAAGGTGAAGGCGCCGCCCACCGGGTGCCCGTCGGACGAGATGACGCGCCAGGACACGACATAGCCGCCGTCGTCCAGCGAGGGCAGGGGCAGGGCCACGGACGACCGCTCGCCGTTGAGGTGCACGGGGTCGCCCGCATCGACCTCGTCGCCCGCCGAGTCGAGCACCCGCACCAGGTCGTCGCCCAGGTTGACCGCCTCGCTGAAGTGGAGCACGACCTGGTCGGGAGCGGTGGCGAGATGCTCGCCCGCGGCGGGCTCGGTCGACAGCAGCTCGGCGTGCGCGTCGGCGCGCGCCGGGGTGAGGACCAGCGCCAGCATGGCGGTCAGCGCGCACGCCGCCGCCGTGACCGCCCGTCGCCCAGCCCGACGGCTCATGCCACCCGCACCTCGCCGGGTTGGTGCGCGCTGCGGCGGGCCACCGCCCACAGGCAGATGAGGCCGGCGATCTCCAGGGCGTGGACCATCTCGGTGCCGAGCACCCCGTGCCCGGACAGGATGTCGAGGACGAAGGCACCGGTCATGCACGCCACCAGCACGCAGGCCAGGGGGAACATGCCCCAGGCCCGGGCAGGGAACAGGGCGGCGACGAGGAAGCCCGCGGCCAGGCCCATATCCCACGCGGTGAGCTGGTGGGCGATGTGGACCGAGGCGTGGCCCTCGGTGAGGAAGGCGCCGGGCCACGACACCACGAACAGAGCGGCGGCGATGACCGCCAGCGCGACACGCCACTCGCCGGTCGAGAGCAGGCCGGCGCGGGCGGGACGGCGTTCGGGCGGGCTGACCAGGGCGGCCAGGAGGGCCGGGTCGAGGTGGACGTCGGACCGCGGGGCACGCGCCACGGCCCCGGCCAGGGCGTCAGCGCCCGCGGCCCAGGCCCGGCAGTCCCCGCACCCGGCGAGGTGGGCATCGAGCACCTCGGCGGGCAGACCGATGTCCTCGCCGTCGAGGCGCGCCGAGATGGCTGCGCGGTAGGTGCTGCACTGCATGCGGACTTAGTCGTCCGGGAGCCCGATGTAGTTCCCGGGTCCGGGCCCCGCTAGGTTTGCCGTTCTGGTGGATGAGGTGACCGTGCTCGCCCTCAAGGCGCGCGACGGCGATCGAGTTGCGCTCTCGTCGTTCGTGCGCTCGACATGGAACGACGTCGCACGCCTGGCCACGGCCGTCGCCGGCCGCGACCTGGCCGAAGACGTGGCACAGGACACCTACATCCGGGCCCTACGAGCCCTCCCCGGCTTCCGCGCCGAGTCCAGCGCCCGCACCTGGCTGCTGTCGATCACCCGCAAGACCGGCATCGACGCGGTGCGCAGCGCGGGCCGGCGCCGCCGCCTGGGGCGCCTGCTGTCGGCCCGCGCCGAGCCGTCGTCGCACGTCACGCACCAGGCCGACGGCGTGCTCACCACCCAGGTCCTGGCCCGCCTGACCCCGGAGCGGCGGGAGGCGTTCGTGCTCACGCAACTGCTGGGCTTCGACTACGCGAGCGCAGCCGAGATCTGCGAGGTGCCGGTGGGCACCATCCGCTCCCGCGTGGCACGGGCCCGCGAGCAGCTGATCGACGATCTGCGGCTCGAACCGCAGCTCTGACGGGGCGTTAGCCGGGATGCTGCCCGGACTGCCCGTCACCGATCGCCTGCCCGACCTGCGCGCCGCGCTGGCGGACCGGGGGCTCGCGGTCCTCCAGGCACCACCGGGCGCCGGGAAGACCACGATCGTGCCGCTGGCCCTGCTCGACGAGCCGTGGCGTGGCGACGACCGCTTGGTGATGCTGGAGCCGCGCCGGCTCGCCACCCGGGCCGCGGCCCGGCGAATGGCCGCGCTGCGGCGCGAGGCCGTGGGCGAGCTGGTCGGCTACCGCACCCGTGACGACCGGGCGGTGGGTCCCGGCACCCGGGTCGAGGTGGTCACCGAGGGGATCCTGACCCGCCGGCTGCAGCGGGACCCGGGGCTGGAAGGGGTGGCGCTGGTCATCTTCGACGAGTTCCACGAACGCAGTCTGCACGCCGACCTGGGCCTCGCCCTGGCCCTGGACGCTCGCCGCCACCTGCGGCCCGACCTGCGCATCCTGGTCATGTCCGCCACCCTCGACGGGGATCGGGTGGCGGCCCTGCTCGGGGGCGACGGCGATCCCGCCCCGGTGGTGACCAGCGACAGCCGCTCCCACCCGGTCGACGTGCGCTGGGCGCCTCGCCGCCCCCGCGAGCACGTCGAGCCGGCGGCTGCCGCCGCGGTCCGCCAGGTGCTGCGGAGCGAGCCGGAAGGCGACGTGCTCGTGTTCCTGCCCGGCGCGGCCGAGATCGAGCGCACCGCCGCCGCGCTGGACCTGGGCGATGCGGTCGACGTCCACACCCTGTACGGCGCGCTCCCCGCGGGGGCTCAGGACGCGGCGCTGGTCCC
>DASRJN010000451.1:0-6705 GCA_035649455.1 Acidimicrobiales bacterium | reverse complement strand
AGGTCCTTGTCGACCGGGTCCGGGGGCTCGGTGCGGTTGGCGATGCCGTCGAGGCCGGCCATGAGCATGGCCGAGAAGGCCAGGTACGGGTTGCACGACGGGTCCGGGCAGCGGAACTCCAGGCGCTTGGCCTTGGGGCTCTGGCTGTACAGCGGGATCCGCACGGCGGCCGACCGGTTGCGCTGCGAGTACACCAGGTTGACCGGGGCCTCGTAGCCCGGCACCAGGCGCTTGTACGAGTTCGTCGTCGGGTTCGAGAACGCCAGGATCGCCGGGGCGTGGGCCAGCAGGCCGCCGATGTACCAGCGGCCCAGGTCCGAGAACCCGGCGTACCCGGCCTCGTCGTAGAACAGCGGCTCGCCGCCCTTCCACAACGACTGGTGGACGTGCATGCCCGAGCCGTTGTCCTGGAACACCGGCTTGGGCATGAACGTGACCGTCTTGCCGTACTGGTTGGCCACGTTCTTGAGCACGTACTTGTACAGCATGAGCTTGTCGGCCATGCGGGTCAGCTCGTCGAACCGCATGTCGATCTCGGCCTGCCCGGCCGTGCCCACCTCGTGGTGCTGGATCTCGACCTCGATGCCCACCTGCTCGAGCGTGAGCATCATCTCGGACCGCAGGTCCTGGAAGTGGTCGGCAGGCGGGAGGGGGAAGTAGCCCTCCTTGTACCGGATCTTGTGGCCGAGGTTGGGGGCCTCGTCGCGAGCCGTGTTCCAGAACCCCTCGACCGAGTCGACGCTGTAGCTGGCCGAGTTGTAGTCCTGGTGGTACCGAACGTCGTCGAAGATGAAGAACTCGGCCTCGGGGCCGACGTAGCAGGTGTCGGCGATACCGGTGGACCGCAGGTGCTCGGCGGCCTTGCGCGCGATGTACCGGGGGTCCCGGGAGTACGACTCGCCGGTCAACGGGTCCTGCACGAAGCAGTTGATCGCCAGGGTCTTGCGCTGGCGGAACGGATCGATGAACGCGGTGTCCGAGTCTGGGATCAGGAGCATGTCCGACTCCTGGATCTCCTGGAAGCCCCGGATCGACGACCCGTCGAAGCCGACACCCTCCTCGAACATCTCCGCGGTGAGCTGCGAGGCCGGCATCGAGAAATGCTGCATGAGGCCGGGCAGGTCACAGAACCGGACATCGACGACTTCTGCGCCCTCGTCGCTGATGAGCTGCAGCACCTCGTCGGGGGTTCGCTCTTCCACGCTGACTCCCTTCAACCGTCTCTGAACCTCGGCGGGGCCCCGTTACACCACGGAAGCGGCCCCGCACGCTAACAACCACATCTCCACCGCCGCGGCCGAAACGGCAAGGAAGGGCGCCCGTCAGGACGCCCTTCCCATATCCCCCCAGCTACGGACGAGCCGGGGGGTCAGCTCGCCGCGTCCGAGCACACCGTGTCCACCAGCAGGCGGGTCACCACGTACGGATCACAGTTGGCGTTCGGCCGCCGATCCTCGAGGTAGCCCTTGCCGTCGACCTCGACCTGCCACGGGATGCGCACCGATGCGCCCCGGTCCGACACGCCGTAGCTGAACTCGTTGTACGGGGCGGTCTCGTGCAGGCCGGTCAGCCGGTCCTGGATGCCGTGGCCGTAGCCCGCGATGTGATCCTCCAAGTTCTTGGACAGGGCCTCGCAGGCGGCCACGACCTTGCCGAACCCGTCGGCCTCCCGCATCGCCTTCGTCGAGAAGTTGGTGTGGGCACCGGCGCCGTTCCAGTCGCCCGGGACGGGCTTGGGGTCGAGCGTGGCCGACACGTCGAAGTCCTCGGCGATGCGATAGAGCAGCCAGCGGGCCAGCCACAGCTCGTCGGCCACCTGCGGCGGTGCCACCGGGCCCACCTGGAACTCCCACTGGCCCGGCATGACCTCGGCGTTGATGCCCGAGACGTGCAGGCCGGCGGTCAGGCAGGCGTCGAGGTGGGCCTCGACCACGTCACGCCCGTACACCTCGTCCGCCCCGACGCCGCAGTAGTAGCCACCCTGCGGGGCCGGGTAGCCCCAGGTGGCCGGGAACCCGAGCGGCCGCCCGTCCTTGAAGAAGGTGTATTCCTGCTCGATGCCGAAGACCGGCTCCTGGTCCTTGTACTTGGTCACGACCTCGACGCACGCGGCGCGCGTGTTCGACACGTGCGGCGTCATGTCCGTGTAGAGGACCTCGCACAGCACCAACACGTTGTCGCCGCCGCGGATGGGGTCGGGGCAGGAGAACACCGGCTGCAGCACGCAGTCCGACTTGTCGCCCGGCGCCTGGTTCGTGCTCGAACCGTCGAAGCCCCAGATGGGCAGCTCGGCGCCGTCCTGGACGACCTTCGTCTTCGAGCGCAGCTTGGCGGTCGGCTCGGTGCCGTCGATCCAGATGTATTCGGCCTTGTACGCCATTGCGGGGTCTGTCCTCCGGTCGGGGAAGTGGTCCGGTGTCGGGGCGAAGGCTGTCAGCGACCCGTTTCGGACCTGTTGCCCGTTTGTGAACGCACTGTGAACCGGAAAGGCCCAGCTTGCGGGCCTCCGGGGCACCGCCCCAACATTTCTGGCATGGACAGCTCCGAGCGCCAGCGTGAATACGTGCTCCGCACCGTCGAGGAGCGTGGCGTGCGCATGATCTGGCTCTGGTTCACCGACGTGCTCGGCCAGCTCAAGACCTTCGCCATCTCCCCGGTCGAGCTGGAGGGAGCGTTCGAGGACGGCATGCGGTTCGACGGCTCGTCGATCGACGGGTACTCCCGCATCCAGGAGTCGGACGTGCTCGCCAAGCCCGACCCCAACAGCTTCGAGATCCTGCCGTGGGCCGACGGTGTGGGCACCTCGGCCCGGGTGTTCTGCGACATCGTCCACCTGGACGGCAGTCCGTTCGAGGGCGATCCCCGCCAGGTGCTGCGCCGTAACCTCGACCGCGCCCGCGAGCGGGGCTTCAGCTTCTACGCCGCCCCCGAGATGGAGTTCTTCTACTTCGCCGACGGGGACGCCTCCCATCCGCCCAAGCCGCTCGACGGGGCGTCGTACTTCGACCTGACCACCGCGGACGTGGCCACGGACCTGCGGCAGCGCACCATCCACACGCTGGAGTCCATGGGCATCCCGGTCGAGTACAGCCACCACGAGGACGCCCCGAGCCAGCACGAGATCGACCTGCGCTACACGGACGCGCTGACCATGGCCGACAGCATCATGACCTTCCGGCTGGTGGTGAAGGCCGTGGCCCACGAGGCGGGCGTGCACGCCACCTTCATGCCCAAGCCGCTGTCGGGCGTGCAGGGCTCGGGCATGCACACCCACTTCTCGCTGTTCGAGGGCGATACCAACGCCTTCTACGACCCGGGTGACGAGCACGGCCTGTCGAAGGTGGCCAAGGGCTTCATCGCCGGACTGCTCGCCCACTCCCGCGAGCTCACCGCGGTGACCAACCAGTGGGTCAACTCCTACAAGCGCCTGGTCGTCGGCTACGAGGCTCCGATCTACGTGTCGTGGGCCCGCAACAACCGCTCGGTCATCGTCAACGTCCCGCCCATCAAGCGCGGCGAGTCCGAGAGCGCCCGGCTCGAGTTCCGGGCCCCCGATCCCTCCTGCAACCCGTACCTCGCCTTCTCGGTGATCCTGGCCGCCGGGCTCAAGGGCGTGGAGGACAACTACAAGCTGCCCAAGGAGGTGTCGGACAACCTCTACCAGCTCACCGCCGAGGAGCACATGGCCGAGGGCATCGACTCGCTGCCGGGGTCCCTGTCCGACGCACTCGACGTGATGGAGCGATCCGAGCTCATGGCCGAAGCCCTGGGTGAGCACGTGTTCGAGTGGTTCATCCGCAACAAGCGAGCCGAGTGGACCGACTACAAGACCCAAGTGACCCAGTTCGAGCTCGACCGCTACCTCGGCCGGCTGTGACCGCCTGAGCGGGCGAGCCCAACGAACGGCGCATGGAACCTCTCCTCATCTATCCCGACCCGGTGCCCCCGGAGCTGGCCCAGGCCCTCGACCTGGCCGGCTACCCGTGGAAGGCGATCGGCGACGAACGCTCCGCGGTGCGGGCCGAGCCCGACGACGGCTGGGCGGGCGGCGTGATCGTGGCGGCCATCGAGCCCGAGGGCGCCTTCGCCCTGTGCCGAGCGTTGCGCAAGCGCGACCTGCCGCTGGAGCCGATGCTGCTCCTGGTGTCGGGCGCCCAGCTCGGGGACCTGGAGCTGCGCGACGACCTGTTCGACGACTTCTGCCTCTACCCGTTCCAACCCCTGGAGCTGGAGGCCCGGCTGAAGCACCTGTTCTGGCGGACCGGCCGCGGCACCCGCCCCGAGCTGGTGGAGTACGGGCCGCTGGTCCTCAACCTCGAGACCTACCAGGCGGCCATCGAGGGCCACCCCCTCGACCTCACCTACATGGAGTACGAGCTCCTCAAGTTCCTGGCCTCACACCCGGGCCGGGTCTTCACCCGCGAGACGCTGCTGTCCCGGGTCTGGGGCTACGAGTACTACGGCGGCGCCCGCACGGTCGACGTCCACATCCGTCGCCTGCGGGCCAAGCTCGGCGAGGAGCACGCCAACCTGATCCAGACGGTCCGGTCGGTCGGCTACCGCTTCGGCCAGTCCCGCTGGGGCGTCTAGGCCTTGGGTCAGCGGTTGAGGGCGACCAGCTCGCTGCCGTCGTAGCGCTGCTCGGCGTCGGCCTTCAGGGACCAGCCGAGCGCGCCGGCGATGAGGGTCGTGCTCATGATGATGATCACGGGCAGGACCAGGAGCACGATCACGATGAGGACGGCGCCGAGCATGGCGTCATCATCCCCCGACGTAGGCCCACGCCTCCACTTCGACCAGCGCGCCGAGCGGCAGCTCGGAGATGCCGACCGCGGAGCGAGCCGGGCGGTGGTCGCCGAAGACGGCGATGTACGCCTCGTTCATCTGGGCGTAGTCGCTCATGTGGCGCAGGAAGACGGTGGTCTTGGCCACGTCGGACAGCTGGGCGCCCTGGGTCGCGAGCTGGGCCTCCAGGTTGCGCAGGCTCTGGGTCACCTCTCCGGCCACACCCCCGGAGACCATCCGGCCATCGCGCAGGCCTACCTGGCCCGAGACGATGAGCCAGTCACCGGCGCGCACGATCGGGGTGTAGGGGCCGACGGGCTTGGGTGCCTCGGTCATGCGGGGACCGTACCCGAGGCGGTGACTGCCTAGCGGCGAGAGCGGGGTAGGAGGCCGGTGGGCCAGTCGGGCGGGCAGCCCTGGGCCCGCCAGGCCGCGGCCGCGACCGCGGCGAAGACGGCGTCCGAGGCGTTGACCGGTGGGCCGTCAGCGGAGCCGGCGTCGATCTCGATGTCGACCGGCGGCATGTCGACGGCGCGGAGGATGCCGAAGCTCCGGATCGTCAGGTCGTGAACCTCGCCCGCGTCGTCCACCGCCAGGCCCTCGGAGCAGACCCAGCCCAGGCCCATGTGGGCCGCGCCGACGCAATACGAGCGCAGGACAGTCTCGTCCAGCACGGGGCCACAGCCGGACACCCGCACCTCGATGCGGGGATCGTCGCCGAACCGGACCCGGGCGTCGGCCTCAACGCCCACGGGCGAGCGCACGGTGGCCGCGTCGGGCGCGCCGGGGCTCACCGCGGCCAGGAGGACCGCGGCCTCCGCCCAGCCGGCGGCGCGGAGGTCGGCCGACGTCGGCGGACCGGGGACTGCCACCTCCTCGACCACCAGGCCCGGGGCCACCGCCGCGATCGCCGCGGCGATGCCGGGTGTCGCCGCCACTCGTACGACACCGGTCCCGTCGGTCCGGATGCCGCCGGCCACCGGTGGGCGCTTGGGTCCGTGGCGGACCGAATCCTCCCGGCTGAGCAGGGCGCGGACCGGGCGGCCGTGGGTGTCGGCCAGCGTGCGGGCCGCTTCGCCCACGAGGGACGACAGCTTCCCGCCGAAGGCGCCGCCGTTGGCCAGCGGGGTGGCCGGAGTGCCGCCGGGGGCGCACCAGGCGGCGTCGAGCTCCAGGTAGCCGGGCTCGACCCAGGTGGTGCGCAGGGTCGCGGCCCAGTCGCCCGGCGGGACCTCGAGGGGGTGGCGCACGTCGGCGGTGGTGCGCCGGCCCTGGACCTTCCCCGCCGCCTCCCGCGCCTCGGCCAGCGTCTCGGCCACGACCCACTCGCCCTGAGCGTCGAGCACGGCGACCAGGGCGTCGGCGGGCGCGGTGTCGTCGGCGAAGCCACCGTGGCCCAACGCCACGTCCGGTCCCACCCGCTGCGGCGAGTGGCCCTCGATCGTCGCCCGCTGGGTCGCGGCCGCGAGGTCGCGGTCAGGGCCGGGCACGCCCGCGGCGTGGGCCGACCAGGCCTCGAGGATGGTCCGCCAGCCCGTGCACCGGCACAGGTGCGCCAGCAGGGCCTGCTCGACCGCGGGCTCAGCGGCCTCGGGTGTGCGGGAGGCGAGGCCGGCCAGCCGCACGATGATCCCCGGGGTGCAGAAGCCGCACTGGCTCGCCCCGGTGGCGCAGAAGGCCTCGCCCCAGGCGTCCCGCTCGGTCGCCAGCAGCCCGTCGAAGGTCGTGATCGACCGGCCCCGCACCCGCCGCGCCGAGGTCACGCAGGCCGCCCAGAGCTGCCCGTCGACCAGCACCGTGCAGCACCCGCACTGCCCCTGGGGACTGCAGCCGTCCTTGACCGACATCACGCCTAGGCGCTCGCGGAGGACCGTCAGCAGCGTGGCGCCGTCGTCGGGCACCTCGACCGCGCGGTCGTCG
>DASRJN010000450.1:0-2212 GCA_035649455.1 Acidimicrobiales bacterium | reverse complement strand
CCATCGTCGACGGGCTGTCGGACGCGGCGCGGCGGCAGTACTTCGAGGCGATGAACGGCGCCGCCTCGGCCGCCGAGAAGTTCGGCGAGCCACCGCCCTCCGCGGCCGAGGCCGACGCGCAGCCTGGGTGCCGGCCGCAGGCTGAGGAGGCCGTCTTCGGCAGCCAGGAGAAGCCGCCCCTACCCGCCGACCTCGAAGAGGTGCGCCGCGAGATCGACGCCCTCGACGACCAGGTCCGCAGCGATCCGCGGGTGGACGCGGCCGCGGCCGCCTGGGCCGACTGCATGGTCGACGCCGGCCATCCCGAGCTGGTGCACCCGAACGAGGTGCGACGGGAGATCGTGCGGCGGTGGTGGCAGCTCTACGGCCTCGAGCTTCCCGATGGCCTCGTCGAGCCGGGCGGCGACCCGCGCCCCGGCGGCATCAGGCCCGGAGTCCCCGGCCCGCGGGCGATCGACGGGCAGGAACCGGACCCCGCAGCCCTGGCGGAGCTGCGGCAGTACGAGGTGGACGTGGCGGTCGCCGACCTCGGCTGCCGCCCGGCCTACGACGACGTGGTCCGCGACGTGCGCGACGAGGTCGAGCGGGCCTTCATCGAGGACCACCGTGCCGAGCTGGAGCACTTCCGGGACACGCTCGCCCTGGGGGAACCCTGATGCGCTCACGGCGCCGGGTGGTCACCGCGGTGGGGGGCATCGCCGCCGGGTCCATCTTGCTGGGGTACGCGGCCGGGGCGCAGGTGATCTCGCCCGCCGACCGGGCCGCCCGCACCGCGGCCCCGCCGGCCTCCCCGATCACCGCGCCGGTCGAGCTGCGCCGCCTGGAGAGCCAGGTGGTGGTCCGGGGCGACGCCGCCTTCGCGGGGGCCGTCGACGTGCGGGTCGAGACCTCCGAGCTGGAGACACCGGCGGTGGTGAGCGGGGGCGTGCCCGAGGTGGGGGCGACCGTGAACGAAGGCGACGTGCTGCTGCAGGTGGCGGGCCGCCCGGTGCTGGTCCTCGGCGGCGAGCTGCCGGCCTATCGCACGCTGCGGCCGGGATCGACCGGCCCGGACGTCGCGCAACTGGAGGCCGTCCTCGAGCGGCTCGGGATCGATCCCGGCCCGGTCGACGACCGGTACGACCAGGACACCGGCCACGCAGTGGCCGAGCTGTTCGAGCGGTCGGGCTACCAGGCCCCGGCGCCGGAGGCCACGCCGGGCGAGCTGGCGCAGGCCCAGGCAGCCCTGGCGAGCGCCGAGGCCTCGGTGCAGGCGGCCCAGGGCTCGCTGGCGGAGGCCCAGGCGGGCGCGCCGCCCTCCGAGGTGCTGTCGGCGCAGGCGGACCTCAACGAGGCGACCCGTTCTCTGGCCGACGCCCAGGCGAGCGGGACGCCGGGCGAGATAGCGGCCGCCCAGGATCAGCTGGCCGTCGCCCAGGCCGTGCTGCAGGAGGCGCAGCAGCCGCTCGACACCCCCGAGCTGCATGCGGCGGTGGCCAGCGCCCGGGCCGAGCGCGACGCCGCGGCCGCCGAGCTGTCCGACCTGCAGGACGCCGCGGGCACGCCCTTGCCCGCCTCCGAGGTGGTGGTCCTGCCGGGCCTGCCCCGGCGGGTCGACCAGGTGGACGTGACCCGGGGCCAGGTCATCGACGGCCCGGTCATGCAGGTCAGCGGCGCGCAGCTGGTGATCGACGCCCATGTGGGTGGGGAGGATCGCCAGCTGCTCACGGAGGGCCTGGCCGCGGTCATGGAGCTCGGCGACCTGCGGCTCGACGGCCACGTCACCGCCATCTCCCGCGACGGAGAGGACAGCGCGGCCACCGGCTCGACCGGCGACGCGGGCGCGGCGGAGACGGCGACGACCGAGGCGGGGAGCGAGGGCTCCGAGGCCGGGTTCACGGTCGAGATCACGCCCGACAGCGTCACGCCCGAGCGGCTGGACGCGCTGCGGGACGCCAACGTGAAGGTCACCATCCCGGTCAGTGCCACCGAAGGCGAGGTGCTGGCGGTCCCGCTGGCGGCGCTGACCGCCGGCCCCGGCGGGCAGTCCCGGGTCGAGGTCCTCCGCGGCGACGAGACCGCGCTGGTGCCCGTCGAGGTCGGCCTGTCGGCGGGCGGGTACGCGGAGATCCGCCCCGCGGCGGGCCAGACCGTCGAGGCCGGCGACGCCGTGGTCGTCGGCCGGGCCGGGTAGCGGTATGGAGGCCGGCACGGACGGCAGCGTGCCCGTCGT
>DASRJN010000449.1:0-9720 GCA_035649455.1 Acidimicrobiales bacterium | reverse complement strand
GGCTCGACGACGCTGCAGAACGAGTCGGACTCGCTCGCGGCTTCCGCCCCCCGCTCCTCGGCCTCGGCGAGCAGGGCGGGCCCGAGGTAGAACGGCCCGCTGTCGCCAACCAGCAGGATCCGGGGCGCGCCCGGGGACACGGCCGGCGGGTAGAGGCTCTCGGCCGGGTCCGCCGTGGCGGACTCGCCGCCCAGTGCGACGTCCGTGCCCGGCACGCGCGCGGTGCCGGCGGTCACCACCAGAACCGCCACGGCGACGGCGCCGGCCGCAGCCGCGAGGGCGGTCGGTGCGCGCCAGCCCCGCGGCCAGCCCCGGCGGACGGGCTGCTCGACGAACCGGAAGGACACGAGCGCCAACGCCAGCGTGGCCGCGACCCGCGCCGCGTCGAGCGCCATGCCGTCGAGGCCGGTTCGCTCCGGAGTGGCGTAGACGATGACGGGCCAGTGCCAGAGGTAGACGCCGTAGCTCACGACGCCCAGGGCGACGAGCGGCCGCGCCGCGAGCGTTCGGCCCAGCACCCCGCGCCCGTCGGTCACCGCGAGGTGGACGAGCGTGATCGACGCGAGCGCGAACACCACCAGGCCACCCCGGTAGTACGCCGCGCCGCGACCGTCGATGGTGACGAGGCACCACGCAGCCGCGACGACGGCCACCGCCGCCGCGGCGCGCCGGGCCAGGGGTGCGGCCCGGGCCGCCGGCGGCGCGTCCGGGCGCAGGGTGCCGGCGGCGGCGCCGTCCGGCAGGCGGTGGCGAGCGCGCGCGACCGTCAGCGCCGCGAGCGCGACGCCGAGCAGGGTCGGCCCGAGCCGGGCGTCCGTGCCGTAGTAGGCCCGGCTGGTGTCGAGCTCGGAGTAGGTGGCCGCCATGACGGCGAACGACGCCACCGCACCGGCACCCGCCACCGCGGCCACGAGCGGCGGGCCCCGGCGGCCGCGGCGCGCCGCGAGCGCCAGCAGGCCGGCGGCGAGCAGCGGCCAGACGACGTAGAACTGCTCCTCGATCGCGAGGCTCCACATGTGGTCGAGCGGCGAGGGCTGTACGAAGATGTCCCAGTAGCCGACGTCGTCGGCCATCGCCTGCCAGTTGGCGGCGTAGCCGAGCGTGGCGAGCCCGTCCCCCCGGAGCAGCGGGCGCTCGCCTGCGGGGGTGAGCGTGCCGACGAGCAGGGCCACGCCCACCAGCATCAGCAGCAGCGCCGGGAGCAGCCGGCGGGCGCGCCGAGCCCAGAATCGACCGAGACGGACCGCGCCCGACCCGGCGTGCTCGACCAGCAGCAGCGACGTGATCAGGTAGCCGGACAGGACGAAGAACAGGTCCACGCCCAGGAACCCGCCCTGCAACCGGTCGAGGTGGAAGGCGACCACGACCAGAACGGCCACGCCCCGCAGCCCGTCGAGCGCGGGCACGTGCCGCAGCCGTGGCGCTGATGCCGGCGTCGGCTCGGTCGGCGGCGACGGCGACGGCGGTTGAGTGTCCACGACGGTCGCGGCCGTCTCACGCCCCATGCGCTCTCCCGTCCCGCGATTGGGGATCGATCGTGACACAAGAGCGTACGGCGGCCGGACGACGCGAACGACTGCCGAGGCGTTCGACCTCATGACCCGAACCGCGAGCAGGGGCTAGCCATGACCTCGGCCGGCGGGCAGGAGCCCGGCCTGGACCGCGATCGCGACGAAGGAGCCCACGACCAGCAGCCAGGCCAAGACACCCTGCAGGGGTACGCCCCCGTCGTCGGCCGCGACCACCGCGAAGAGCGCGGTGACGAGGAACGCCCACGCCGAGAAGACGAACATCGTCGACCGGCGCGCCCACGATCGGCCCCGGAGCAGCCCGACGCCGGCGGCGACGCCCCAGAGCCCCAGGCCGGTGAGGCTGAAGCCTGCCAGCGCGTCGAGGGCCTCGCTCTCGCACTTGCCGGGATGATCGATGCTCTCGCAGTAACCGCCTCGGCGGCTATCGGCCGCCACAGCTATGGCGAGCAAGGTGAACCCGAAGACGATCAGCGTCAGCACCACCGAGCTGATCAGCGCCAGCACGCCTGCGACCCTCGCTCGCCCTGTCTCCGTCACCGCCGCGGCAACGTAGACCAGGCGAGCCGCCCAGCCTTCGCGGCCCCGCTCCCCGCTGACAGCGGCGTGGGCGCCGACTAGCACTTCCGGGATGACGCAGGCCTGGCAGGCATCGTTCATCACCTCGGCGGCCCCCACGGGCGAGGTCGGCGGCCCGGCGCCGTACCTGCGCCGGGAGTTCACGGTCGACGAAGGGCTGGTCCGGGCCACTCTCCATGTCACCGGGCTGGGCCTCGTCGAGACACAGCTCAACGGTGAGGTCGTGGGAGACGAGGTGCTCGTCCCGGGGTGGACGTCGTACCGCCACCGCTTGGCGGTCTCGCGTCACGACGTCACCGACCGCATGGTGCGCGGCGCGAACGCGCTCGGGGCGATAGTCGGCGACGGTTGGGCCGTCGGCCGGCTGACCTGGGAGGACCGGCGCCAGATCTGGGCCGACCGGCCGGCCGCGTTCCTGCAGCTGGAGCTCGACTACGGCGACCGCACCGACGTCGTCGTCACCGACGCCTCGTGGCGGGCCGCCACCGGCGCGGTGCTGGCCAACGGCATCTACGACGGCGAAACCCATGACGCCCGCCTGGAGCCGGTGGGCTGGAGCACCGCCGGCTACGACGCCGGCGGCTGGGGCCCGGTCGACCTCGTCGAGTGGGACCGCGCCACGCTCATGAGCCCGAGCGCGCCGCCCATCCGCAGGGTTGACGAGGTCCCGGCGATCGACGTCCTGACCACGCCATCGGGAAGACTCGTCGTCGACTTCGGCCAGAACCTCACCGGCTGGGTGCGGCTCCGCGTGGCAGGACCGGAAGGCACGACGATCACCCTGCACCACTGCGAGACGCTGATCGACGGCGAGCCCGAGTACGAGACCAACCGGACGGCGCAGGCGACCGACCGCTACACGCTGCGGGGTGGCGGCGCCGAGTCGTGGGAGCCGCGGTTCACGTTCCACGGGTTCCGCTACGTCGAGGTCGAGGGCTGGCCGGGCCGGCCCACGGTCGACGCGCTCACCGCCGTCGTCGTCCACAGCGAGATGCGCCGCATCGGCTGGTTCGACTCGTCGAACGACACGCTGAACAAGCTGCACGAGAACGTGGTGTGGTCGATGCGGGGCAACTTCGTGGGCGTCCCCTCGGACTGCCCACAGCGCGACGAGCGTCTCGGGTGGACGGGCGACATCAACGCCTTCGGCCCGACGGCGGCGTTCCTCTACGACGTGGCCGGCGTGCTCGGATCGTGGCTGGAGGACCTCGCGGCCGAGCAGGCGGAGCTGGGCGGCGTGCCGTTGGTGGTGCCGGACGCCCTCGGCTGGGCGCCAATGCCGACCGCGCTGTGGGGCGATGTCGCCGTCAGCCTCCCGGTCTGCCTGTACGAGGCGTACGGCGACCGGGCGGTCCTCACGCGCCAGTACGCCTCGATGGCTGCGTTCATCGACTGGGTGGAGCCGGGGCTCGACGACCGCGGCGTGTGGGAGCGAGGGTTCCAGTTCGGCGACTGGGTCGATCCTGACGCGCCCCCGGACAAGCCCGGCGCGGGCAAGGCCGATCGCCACCTGATCGCCACCGCGTTCCTGGCCCGGACGACGGGCGAGCTGGCCGGCACCGCCGAGATCCTGGGCAAGGCCGACGACGCCGCCCGCTACCGGGCCCTGCACGAGCACGTCCGGGCCGGGTTCCGGGACGAGTGGGTGACACCGGCCGGCCTGGTCGCCGACCTCTCACCGACCGCCTACGCGCTGGCGATCTGCTTCGGACTGCTCGACCCCGAGCAGGAACCGAAGGCCGGTGCCCACCTGGCGAAGCTGGTGGCCCGGGCCGGCCACCGCATCGCCACCGGCTTCGCGGGAACGCCGTATGTGGCCGAGGCGCTGTCGCGCACCGGCCACCTCGACACCGCCTACGAGCTGCTGCTCCAGACCGAGTGCCCGTCGTTCCTCTACCCCGTGACCATGGGGGCCACGACGATCTGGGAGCGCTGGGACGCCATCAAGCCCGACGGCTCCCTGAACCGCACCGGCATGACCTCGCTCAACCACTACGCCCTCGGGGCCGTCGCCGCCTGGCTCCACCGCGTCGTCGCCGGCCTCGCGCCCCTCGAGCCCGGCTACCGCCGCATCCTCGTCGCGCCCCAGCCGGGCGGCGGGCTGACCCACGCCGAGGCCACCCACGACACGCCCTACGGGCGAGCCCGCTCCGCCTGGACGATCGGCGACGCGGGGCAGCTCGTGCTGGAGGTCACCGTGCCCGATGGAGCGTCGGCCCAGGTCGTGCTGCCCCACCACCCGGACGGCCGGATCGACGACGTCGGCCCCGGCGAGCACCGCTGGGCCTACGACCACGAGCCGTAGCCCGCCCCGAGGTGGTCAGGCGGCGAGGTCGCTCGAGGCGATCTCGATCGGGTCGGCCGCGGGCGGGACGACGACATCGGGAGTGTCGGCCGGGACGCGCTGCCGGCGGGATCGCAGCAGGAACGGGATGGCGAGGGCCGACAGTCCCCCCGACAGCACGAAGCTGGCCGGATAGCCCCACACGTCCGCGGTCCGGCCGAGCACCGGCTGCGCCGCCACGCCACCGGTCGACGCCATCAGGGAGTCGAACGACAGGATGGTGGCCCTCTGCTCCGACGGGATCTGGTCGTTGATGTAGGCCTGGCGGATCGGCATCGTGGCGGCGAACAGCAGGCCCCAGACCACGATCAGCCCGATCACGACCCAGAAGCTCCGGGTGAGGCCCACGAGCACCAGGGCGGCCACGCCCACCAGCTCGGCGGTCAGCAGCGCGGAGGTCCGCCGCCGGAACAGCTTCCGGATGCCCGCCGACGCCACACCGCCCAGGATCTGCGCTCCGGCCACGATCGCCGCCACCAACCCGGCGATGCCGTAGGCGTGGTCGTTGCCGTAGAGATCCAGCAGGTGGGGCTGCAGGGCGTAGAACACGTACAGGGCGACGCCCCCGGTGAACGGTGCGGCCAGCATCAGATAGCGCACCGCCGGCACCCGCAGGCCGTGATCGACCGAGTCGCGGACGACCCGCCTCATCTCGGGTACGGGGTGGCTGCCCCGCTCGGGCGTGAACCCGACGTCGTGCATCAGGGCGAAGGCCACCACGAACATGACCGCCAGGATCACGGCCCGCAGCATGAAGGGCACCCCGAGGTTGGTCACCTGGGCCAGGTAGCCGCCGGCCACCGAGCCACCCAGCATGGCGACGCCGCTGATGACCTGGCCCCGGGCCAGCACCGATTCCAGGGGGCCCTCGAAGGCGGTGGCCCGCAGGGCGTCCACCAGCCACGCCTCGGTGGCACCGGAGAAGAACGTGAAGCCCAGGCCCAGCAGCAGCGACACCAGCGCCCACAGCACGAACGGACCATCGACCTGCCACAGCAGGACGTAGAGCGCGGTGGTCACCGCCAGGGTGACCGTGCCGACGAGGAACGAGGCGCGCCGGCCCCAGACGTCGGCCACGATCCCGGTCGGCACCTCGAAGAGCATCATCCCGGCCGCGAAGAAGGCGTTGGCCGCGAAGGCCTCGAGGTTGGTCAGCCCGGCATCGAGCAGGAAGATCGTGTTGATGCCCCAGATGAGCGAGGCCGCCAGGGTGTTGCCCAGGAGCAGCGCGTAGTAGGTGCGCCGGACGGCGGTCGACGTGGGGATGGTTGTCGCCTCCACACCGGGTATGACCCGCACGAAGCGGGCAACTCACCGCCGTCGCCGGCTATTCCGGGGTTCGGCCGTGACAACGGTCTCCCCGACGTCAGCGGGAGGCCAGAGCGGCGCGCTGGCGCTCGAGGAAGTCGCGCTCCGTGGGGTTGGCGCTGAGGTCGATCGCCCGCTGGTAGGCGGCGCGGGCGTCGTCGGGCCGCCCGGCTCGGGCGAGGAGGTCGGCACGGGCGGCGTGGTAGGGCTGGTAGTCGTCGAGCGGGGCGGGGTCGAGCGACTCGACGGCGGCCAGGCCGTCGACGGGGCCCTGGAGCTCGGCGACGGCGATGGCCCGGTTGAGGGCGACCACCGCGTTGGGCCGCAGCGCGTGGAGCTGGTCGTACAGGGCGACGATCTGGGACCAGTCGGTGGCCGCCGCGGTGGCGGCGTCGGCGTGGACCGCGCCGATGGCGGCCTGGATCTGGAACGGGCCCGGCTGGTTGCGGCGCAGGCAGGCTCGGACCAGGTCGTGGCCCTCGGCGATGAGGCTGCGGTCCCACCGGCTCCGGTCCTGGTCGGCGAGGCGGACCATGGTTCCGTCGGGGGCGGTGCGGGCCGGCTGCCGGGCCTCGGTGAGCAGCATGAGCGCCAGGAGCCCGACAGCCTCGGGCTCGTCGGGCATGAGCTCGGTGAGGACTCGCCCGAGGCGGACCGCCTCCCGGGACAGCGCAACGCGGCTGAGGTCGTCGCCGGTGGTGGCGGTGTGCCCTTCGGTGTAGACGAGGTACACGGTGGCCAGGACCACCTGCAGGCGAGCCGGGAGCTCGTCGGGCCCGGGCACCCGGTAGGAGGCATGGTTGTCGCGTAGCTTGCGCTTGGCCCGGACGATCCGCTGGGCGAGCGTCGCCTCGGGGACGAGGAAGGCGCGCGCGATCTCGCCGGTGTCGAGGCCGCCGAGCAGCCGCAGGGTCAACGCCACCTGGGCGTCGGGGGCCAGGGCGGGATGGCAGCACAGGAACATGAGCCGGAGCTGGTCGTCGGGGACGACGTCGACGAAGGCGTCGAGGTCGTCCATCTCGGGGTCCCGGTCGCGGGCCACGCCCTCCCGGTCCTCGACGTACAGCCGGTGCGCAGCGACATGGCGATCCGTGCGGGTCGACTCGCGGCGCAGCCGATCGATGGCCCGGTTGCGGGCCGTCGTGGTGATCCAACCGCCCGGATTGGGGGGCACGCCGTCGATCGGCCAGCGCTCGGCGGCGACCGCGAACGCCTCGGCCACCGCATCCTCGGCGAGATCGACGTCACCCAGGACCCGGATCAGGGTGGCGGTGCAGCGACCGGCCTCCCGGCGGAAGATCGTGGCGAGCGGGTCAGGCATCTTCCGTCGGCCGGACCTCGACCGGGCCCTCGCAGGCCGCCGCGGCCTGGGCGCCCCAGTCGAGGGCGGCGTCGAGGTCGGCGGCTTGGACGACCCAGAAGCCGCCCATCTGCTCCTTGGTCTCGGCGTAGGGGCCGTCGGTCATCGAGACGTCGCCGCCACCGGCCCGCACCACCGTGGCCGACGACGCGGGCCGCAGACCGGCGCCGAACACCCAGGCGCCGGCCGCCTCGAGCCGGGCGTTGAACTCGCTGACCTGCGCTTCCCGGCGCTGCGCGTCCGGTGAGGCCCAGTCGAGGTCGTCGTACGGCTCGTCGTGCCAGACCGAGATCAGGTACTGCGGCATGGGGTGAGTCTCCTCCTCTCCACCGGAGGGCGAGAAATTTCTCGAGCGGCATGTCGAAAGCGCGGTAACCGTTCGTGGTGGGGGCAGAGATCCGGCGCCCGCCGGGTCCGGCACGAAAGGGACACAGACATGCGCAAGCTCACCGCAGGGCTCTTCGCCTCGATCGACGGCGTCGTCGAGGCTCCCGACCAGTGGCAGCCCGCCTTCGACGAAGAGATGGGCGCGGCGCTGGCACGCATGCTCGAAGACCAGGACACCGTGCTGCTCGGCCGGGTCACGTACAGCGAGTGGGCCGGCTACTGGCCGACGTCCACGGACGAGCCGTTCGCGAGCTGGATCAACAGCACCCAGAAGTACGTCGCGTCGACCACCCTCGACTCGGTCGACGAGTGGGCCAACTCCAGCCTGATCAAGGGGTCGGTCGCGGAGTTCGTCGCCGACCTGAAGCAGCAGGACGGCGGGACCATCGGCACGGCCGGCAGCCCCACGCTCGTCCGGAGCCTGATCGACGCCGGGCTCGTCGACGAGCTGACCCTCATGATCAGCCCGGTCGTGGCCGGCAGCGGCCGCGCCCACCTGTTCCCCGACGACGCCGCGCTCCGAGGCTTCGAGCTCGTCGAGGCCCAGGGCACGAGCAGCGGCGCCGTGATCGCCACCTACCGCCCCGCCCGGTAGGCGGCGGCCACCAGGCCGACCCACAACCCGGGTGTGACAATGACCGATGGGTCTGCGAGCGCCGTTACGTCGTAACTGGTACCACCTGGCGCGGGGAGCGCCCGCGCCTAACTGGAGGAGGTGACGGAATGAAGACACCACCGATCGTTTCGCCCGAGGAGTGGGAGACCGCCTGGGAGAGCATGCTCGTCAAGGAGAAGGAGCTGACCCGGGCCCGCGACGCCCTGGCCGCCGAGCGCAGGCGCATGCCCTGGATGGCGGTCGAGAAGGGCTACCGCTTCGAGGGCCCGGACGGGCCGGCGAGCCTGCTCGACCTGTTCGACGGCCGGCGCCAGCTGATCGTCTACCGCGCCTTCTACGCACCCGATGTCACCACGTACCCCGAGTCGGGTGGCGCGTACCCGGAGCGGGCCTGCGCGGGCTGCTCCTTCCTGGCCGACCAGGTCGCGCACCCGGCCCACCTGAACGCCCGGGACACGACGCTCGTGTTCGTCTCCCGCGCCCCCCAGGCCGAGATCCAAGGCCTGAAGGAGCGCATGGGCTGGCAGCGGATCCCCTGGTACACGCTGACCGACGACTTCGACGCCGACTTCGGCGTGGACCAGTGGCACGGCACCAACGCCTTCATCCGCGAGGGCGACAACGTGTTCCGCACGTACCTCATCAACAGCCGAGGCGACGAGGCGATGGGGAGCACCTGGGCGTACCTGGACATGACGGCGCTCGGCCGCCAGGAGGAGGGGGAGGACTCGCCGGACGGCTACCCGCAGACCCCACCGTACGCGTGGTGGAACTACCACGACGCCTACGACCAGAAGGCGTGACCGCGCCCGTCAAGCCAGGAACGACGTGATCAGCGCGAGCATCTCGGCGGGCCGCCGCGTCAGGCCGAAATGCGTGGTCCCGGGGAGCACCGCGAGCTGCGGGTCGGGTACGAGGTCGACCAGCTCGACCACATCCCGCAGTGGCGAGAAGTCGCGGTCGCCGAAGACCAGCAGCGTCGGCGCCGGCAGCGAGCGCAGCTCGTCGGTCCAGCCCGGGAAGCTGTGCACCATCGTCGTCACCCGGGCCGCGAACTCGTCGAAGTGCGCGGGGTCCGGAGCGGTCGCGCCGTAGGCGTCGCGCATCGCCTGGAAGTCGGCCGGGGTCGGCAGGCGGTCGTCGTCGAGTGGCACGCTCTCCCGGCCCGGCGGGCGGTGAGGGTCGGCCGAGGCGACGATCAGCCTGCCGACCCGGCTGGGTGAGCCGAGCGCGACCCCGGCTGCGACCAGCCCGCCGAGGCTGAAGCCGAAGAGGTCGGCCTCGGCGATCCCCAAGTGGTCGAGCAGAGCGACAACGTCACCGGCGAAGGCCTCGATCGACATCGGGCGCTCGGTGTCCGCGGTGTGCCCGTGGCCCTGGAGCTCCACCGCGATCACTTGCCGGCCGGCCGCCAGGGGCTCGAGCAGCGGCCCGAAGTTCAGATCGATCGTCATCAGGCCGCCGTGGAGCAGGACGAGCGGCCGGCCCGAGCCGTACGTCTCGTAGTAGAGCTCCAGGCCGTCAACCGGTGCGTATGCCATACGACCATGACGATGCCCGACCGCCGAACTCATCGCCGCCATGTAAGGGTGGACGC
>DASRJN010000448.1:0-2012 GCA_035649455.1 Acidimicrobiales bacterium | reverse complement strand
CGGCGATGCCCACGCCACCTTCGCGTGCGACCTGCGCCAGGACGCCGGCAACGAGGACAGCCCCGTCGTCGCCGCCGAGGTGTGCGGCACCTCCATCACCTCGCAGGGCCGGCCCGCGAGCCAGATCGAGACCCTGCTGCGGGAGAACCCCGACATCCACTATGCCGACGCCGGCCGGCGGGGCTACACGGTCCTCGACATCACGCCGGGCGAGACCCAGGTGGTGGCGCGGGTGATCGACGATGCAACGGTGCGCACGACCGGGGTCAGCACCGCCCGCACCTTCACCATCGAGCGGGACCGCCCCGGCATCCAGCTCTAGGGCCGCTCAGGTCCGGCGGGGGTCGAAGCCGAACGGCAGCTCCAGGCGGTTGGCCGCCATGAGCTCGGCGTCGCCCAGGAGGTCGGCCGTGGGGCCGTCGGCCACGATCGCGCCGTCGTTGAGGATGACCGAGCGGGGACACAGCTCCAGGGCGTAGGGCAGGTCGTGGGTCACGATGACGGCCGTCACCGGCAGGGTGACGAGGATGTCGGCCAGGTCGCGCCGGGCGGCCGGATCCAGGTTGGAGGTGGGCTCGTCCAGCACCAGGATCTGGGGGTCCATGGCCAGCACCGTGGCCAGTGCCACCCGGCGGCGCTGCCCGAAGCTGAGGTGGTGGGGCGGCCGGCCCCCGGCCCCGTCCATGCCCACCGCGTCCAGAGCGGCGTGCACCCGGGCCTCGACCGCGTCGCCGGGCAGGCCGAGGTTGGCCGGACCGAAGGCCACGTCGTCCCGCACGGTCGGCATGAACAGCTGGTCGTCGGGGTCCTGGAAGACCACGCCGACGCGGCGGCGGACCTCCTTGAAGTTGGCCTTGGTCACCGGCATCCCGCCGATGGCGACCTCGCCGGCCTGAGGCAGCAGGATGCCGTTGAGGTGCAGGATCAGCGTGGTCTTGCCCGCCCCGTTGGGGCCGAGCACCGCGACCCGCTCCCCCGCGGTGATGTCGAGGTCGACGCCCCGGAGGGCGTGCGAGCCGTCCGGGTAGCTGTAGGCCAGCCCGTGGACGTGGACCGCGGCGGCGTCGTTCATGCCGCCACCAGCGCGGTCGCGGCGGCGACTGCCGCCACTAGGGGCACGACGCAGGCCTGGGCCCACTCCCGGCGCCCGGCCTGGTCCCGGGCGGCGGCCGGCAGCTCGCCGGTGAAGCCCCGCGACAGCATGGCCACGTGGATGCGCTCGCCTCGCTCGAAGGCCCGGATGAACAGCGTGCCTGCGGAGGCCGCCACGGCCCGGCCCTGCCACACCCAGCGGCCGTCGTAGCCGCGGGACTGCCGGGCGATGCGCATGCGCCGGACCTCGCCGGTGATGACCTCGGCGTAGCGGACCATGAACCCGGCGATGGCGGTGAACGCCCGGGGCACCCGCAACCGGTCCAGCCCGCACAGCAGCTCGGGCACCGAAGTCGTGGTGGCCAGCAGCGTCGTAGCCGCCACGCCGAGGGTGCCCTTGACCAGGATGTTCCAGGCGGCCCACAGGCCCGGCTCCGACAGCGACAGCCCCAGCACCTCGGTGTGCGGGGCCTCGCCCACCAGCGGGAGGAACAGGGCGAAGCCCACGAACGGCAGCTCGATCACCAGCCGGCGGGCCAGCACCAGCAACGGCACCGCCGCCAGCCGGGCCACCGCGGCGAGCAGCAGGGCGTCGAGGGCGAACACCCAGAAGGCCTCCCGGGGGGTGGCGACCACCGCCAGCACGAAGCCCAGCGTGGCCGCCACCTTCACCTGGGGCGCCAGCCGGTGGACCACGCTGTCCCCCGGCCGGTGCAGGCCGTGGCTGTGACCGTGCCCGCCGCTCATCCCGTCCTCCGGCGGCGGAGCACGAGGAACAGGCCCCCGGCCAGCGCGAAGGTGACGGTCACGCCGATGACGCCCGCCATGCCGGTGGACAGCCGATCGTCGTCCACGCCCTTGACCTCGTAGTTGGCCAGCGGGCTCTCCTCCAGGCGGTGGCCGGCCTCCTCGCCGGCGAA
>DASRJN010000447.1:0-2967 GCA_035649455.1 Acidimicrobiales bacterium | reverse complement strand
GGCCCGCGAGATGTTCTCGTCCATGAGCGTGCCCCCGACATCGTTGCAGCCAGCCTGCAGCAGCTGGACGGCGGCGGGGACCCCCAGCTTCACCCACGAGAGCTGCACGTTGTCGATCAGGCCCCGGTAGGCGATGCGGGCTACCGCGTGCATGAGCAGGACCTCGCGGAACGTCGGGCCCCGGCGGGCCTTGCGCTGGAGGTAGATGGGCGCGGCCATGTGCACGAACGGCAGGCCGACGAACTCGGTGAAGCCGCCGGTCTCGGCCTGCAAGGCCCGGGTGCGCAGCAGGTGGCGGGCCCACGAGCGGGGGGACTCGACCGCCCCGAACATGATCGTCACGTTGGACCGCAGCCCCACGCCGTGCGCCACGCGGTGGCACTCCAGCCACTCGTCGGTCGTGATCTTGTCCGGGCAGAGCACGGCCCTCACCTCGTCATCGAGGATCTCGGCCGCGGTGCCGGGTAGCGAGCGCAGCCCCGCGTCCATGAGCCGGCGCAGGTAGGCGTCGAGCGGCTCGCCCAGGCGGCGGGCGCCCTCGGTGACCTCCAGCGCGGTGAAGCCGTGGACGTGGATGCCGGGCACGGCCGCCTTCACCGCCCGGGCCACGTCGATGTAGTAGTCGCCGTCGAAGTCGGGGTGGATGCCGCCCTGGAGGCACACCTCGGTGGCACCCCGCTCCCACGCCTCCCGGGCGCGCTCGGCGATGTCGTCCAGCGTGAGCAGGTAGGGCGTGCCCCGCAGGTTGAGCGACAGCGGGCCCTTGGAGAACCCGCAGAAGCGGCACTTGAAGGTGCACACGTTGGTGTAGTTGATGTTGCGGTTGCGGACGAAGGTCACCGTGTCGCCCACCGCCTCGCGCCGCAGCTCGTCGGCCAGGGCGGCCACCGCCGCCACCTCTGGGCCGCGAGCGGCGAACAGTGCCACGATCTCGTCCTCGCCCACCGTCTGGCCGGCGCGGACCCCGTCCAACACCTCGGCCACCCGGCCCCGGACCGGCGTGCCGTCGCCCGGGTAGGGGATCAGCACCGGCGGCTCGGCGTTGGCGCCCGAGTACCAGGCGGTGGAGCGCACCCCGGTGAGGACGAAGTCGGCGCCCGTGCCCGCCTTGGCGTTCTCCAGCGTGCGCTCGGGGAACACCGAGCCGGGGTCGTCGCGACCCAGGCCCTCGGCGTCGGCCCGGTCGCCCACCAGGAACACGAGCCCGGGGTCGAGCCAGCGTTGGGGCGCGGCCACGAACTCGGGGTAGATCGTCAGCCGGGGGGCGAGGGCGAAGCCCCGCGCCTCGGTGACGGCGCGGAGCCGGTCGAGGGCCGGCCACGGGCGCTCGGGGTTGACGTGGTCGGCGGTCACGGGCGACACGCCGCCCCAGTCGTCGATGCCGGCGTCGAGCAGCACACCGAAGTCGTCGGCCAGGTTCGGCGGAGCCTGGACGTGGACGTCGGGCGGGAGCACCAGGCGGGCGAGGGCGATGGCCTCGAGGTGCTCGGCCGGGGGGCACGCGGGCGCCTGGTGCATGGAGGTGCCCGGCTTGGGCAGGAAGTTCTGGACGATGACCTCCTGCACGTGCCCGTGGCGGCGGTGGGAGTCGGCGATGGCCTCCAGCGCGGCCAGCCGGTCCTCCCGGGTCTCGCCGATGCCGACCAGGATGCCGGTCGTGAAGGGGATGCCCAGGCGGCCGGCGGCGTCCAGGGTCGCCAAGCGACGCTGCGGATCCTTGTCGGGCGAGCCCCGGTGGGCGTCGAGGTCGTCCCGCAGGGTCTCGATCATCATCCCCTGGCTGGGCGCCACCGGGCGCAGGCTCGCGAGCTCGTGCTCGTACAGGGCGCCGGCGTTGGCGTGGGGGAGCAGGCCGGTCTCGTCCAGCACCAGCCGGCACATGGCGGCCAGGTAGTCGACCGTGGACTCATAGCCGTGCTCCGCCAGCCAGGCGGCCGCGGCCGGGTAGCGCAGCTCGGGCCGCTCGCCCAGCGTGAACAGGGCCTCGTGGCAGCCTGCCTGGGCGCCGGAGCGGGCGATGGCCAGCACGTCCTCGGGCGCCAGGTACACCTTGTCGAGCCGGGCCGGAGGCTGGGCGAAGGTGCAGTAGCCGCAGCGGTCGCGGCACAGCATCGTGAGCGGGATGAACACCTTGGGCGAGTAGGTCACCCGCGTCCCCGTGGCCGCGTCCCGCACGCGGCGGGCCCGGGCGGACAGCTCGTCGGGGGGCAGATCGAGCAGGTGAGCGTGCTCCATCCCGCGCACACTACCGGCGGCCTCCGCCAACGCCGCGACCGCCGGGTCGAGGGTTACGGCCGCGACTCGGCCGCGGCCTGGTCGACCAGCTCGTCGACCATGGGCTCGTACATGCCGGTGGGGGTGCTCCGGCCCCGCAACGCCACCGTGCCCACGTCGCGCCAGCGGCCGGCCTCGCCCGAGCCGCGGCGCACCGCTTCGGCCGAGGCCAGCACCTTCACCGCCCGCCCCTTGGCCACCTCGGTCAGCCGGGAGGCCTCGTTCACGGCCGGACCGATCAGCGTGTACTCGTAGCGGGCCTCGGTGCCGACGTTGCCCGCCACCACCTGGCCCGACGACACGCCGATCCCCGCGGTGAGGCCCGGATGCTGCCCGGCCAGCTCGGCCAGCGCCAGATCGAGCTGGCGCGCGGCCCGGAGCGCCCGGGCCGCGTGGTCGGGCTGGGTGCCGGGCACGCCGAAGATGCACATCGCGCCGTCGCCCTCGAACTTGTTCACCCAGCCGCCCTGGCCGTCCACCGCTCGCACCACGACGTCGAAGAAGTCGTTGAGCGTGCCTACCACCTCGTCCGGGGGCAGCACCTCGGCCATGGCGGTCGAGCCCACCAGGTCGACGAACACCACGCTGGCGTCGGCCTGCTCGCCCCGGAGGCCGCTGCCCCGCTCCAGCGCCTGGGTGGCGACCTCGCGGCCCACGTGCCGGCCGAAGAGGTCGTGGATCTGGCGCCGCTCG
>DASRJN010000446.1:0-13438 GCA_035649455.1 Acidimicrobiales bacterium | reverse complement strand
ATGCCGTCGATGCGTGCCGGGGCGGTCCCGTCGGGCACGGCGATGGTGGCGTCGATGCCGAGCAGCCGGGCCATGTGCGCCACGGCGCGGCCGTGGTTGCCGTCGGTGGCGGCGGCCAGCCGCAGCGACCCGAGCTGGTCGGCCACGCTCCCGCCGAGGTCATCGAGCGAGCCCCAGTCGGCGCTCCCGCCCAGCCGGTCCGCCACGGCGAGCACGGTCGCCCACGACGCCCCCAGCACCTTGAACGCCGGCAGGCCCAACCGGCTCGACTCGTCCTTCACCAGCACCCGACCGACTCCGGCCAGCTCCGCCAGAGCAGGCATGTCCCGCAGCGGTGTGGGTGCGTACCCCGGCAACGTCCGATGGAACACCTGCACCTCGGGCCCTGGTCGCGCACCGGCCGGCAGCGGCGAGGTCGCGTGGTTCACATACAGGGACGAGGGCATCCGCCATTCTGCCGCCGGAACGCTTCAACACTTTGTTGATTCGTGGCAACCTGGTGGGGTGGCCGTGAGCTTTGTCCTGAACGGGGCGCCCGTGGAGGTCGGGGACGAGCACCCGCATCTGCTGGCGGCCTTGCGGGAGGAGCTGGACGTCACCAGCCCGAAGGACGGGTGCTCGCCGACCGGGCAGTGCGGGTGCTGCACCGTGCTGGTCGACGGGAAGCCGGTGGTGTCGTGCAACCTCGGGCTGGAGCGGGTGGCGGGCAAGAGCGTGACGACGCTGGAGGGCGTCGACACCCAGGAGCGGGACAGGTACGCGGAGGCGTTCGCGGCGACCGGGGCCTTGCAGTGCGGGTTCTGCACGCCGGGGATCGTCATGCGGGCCAAATACCTGGTGGACAAGGACGGGCCGGCGCTCACCCGGGACAAGGCGGCGCGCCACCTCGGCGGGCACCTGTGCCGGTGCACCGGGTACCACTCGATCCTCGACGCGGTGGACCTGCTCGCGCACGGCAAGGACGTGCCGGTGGGGCTGCCGCGGGCGGGCGTCGGTGGGAGCATCCCCAAGTACCAGGCGACAGAGCTGGCGCTCGGGGACAAGCCGTACGTCGACGACATGCGCATCCCGGGGATGCTGCACGCGGCGCCGGTGCTGTCCGAGCACGCGCGGGCCGACATCCTGGCGATCGACACCGGCCGGGCCGAGGCGGTCGCCGGCGTGGAGCGGGTGATCACGGCGGCGGACGTGCCCGGGGAGCTGCGCATCGGCTTGATCCATCGGGATTGGCCGGTGTTCATCCCGGTGGGCGGGCGGACGTCCTATACCGGGGACCTGCTGGCGCTGGTAGTGGCGAATGACCGGGTGACGGCACGGCGGGCCGCGGAGCTGGTCGAGGTCGAGTACCGGCCGCGGGCGCCGTTCGCCGATGCGTTGGCGGCACTGGCGAGTGAAGAGCCGGCGGTGTGGGAGGTGGGCGACCCCCACGAGCCGAACGTGCTGTCCCGGTCCGTCTACAGCCGGTGTGACGGCGAGGCGGAAGGGGTCGACAAGGCCTTGGCGGCCAGCGCCCACACCGTGCACGAGGTGTTCCGGACCCAGCGGATCGAGCACGCCTTCCTGGAGCCGGAGTCGACGCTGGCGGTGCCGCACGACGACGGGACGCTGGAGGTGTTCTCCGGCGGTCAGGGGGTGTGGGACGACCGGCGCCAGATCGCCGACGTGCTCGGCCTCCCCGAGGACCGCATCCTCGTCCACCTGGTGGCCAACGGAGGCGCCTTCGGGGGCAAGGAGGACTGCGCCAACCAGACCCAGACCGCGCTGGCGGCGTGGCTCCTGCAACAGCCGGTCAAGTGCACGTTCAGCCGGGACGAGTCACTGCGGGTCCACCCCAAGCGCCACCCGGTGCGGGCCGAGGTGTGGGCCGGATGCGACGAGCGCGGCCAGGTGACCGCGCTGAAGGCCCGCATCGTGGGCGACTCCGGGCCCTACGCCTCCGTCGGCATGAAGGTGCTGGAGCGGGCGGCCGGCCACGCCAGCGGCCCGTACGCCTGGCCCGTCGTCGACGTCGAGGCGGTGGCCGTGCGCACCAACAACCCGGTGTGCGGGGCGTTCCGGGGCTTCGGGGCCAACCAGGCCCAGTTCGCCACCGAGGGAGTGCTCGACCGGCTGGCCGACGCCGCCGGCATCGACCGCTGGGAGATCCGGGCCCGCAACGTCGTCACCCCCGGCTCCACGTGGGGACCCGGGCAGGTCATGGACGACGGCTGCCTCGGCGCGCGGGACTGCCTCGACGCGGTGAAGTCCCGCTACGACGAGGCCGTGGCCGCGGGCAAGGCCGTCGGGATCGGGCTGGGGCTCAAGAACTCGGGCCTGGGCAACGGGTTCAAGGAGATCGCCAAGGCCGTCGTCCGCTTCGACGACGACTACGCCACCGGCGGCGGGGTCGAGGTCCGCCACTGCTGGACCGAGATGGGCCAGGGCGTCCACACGGTGGCGCTGCAGGTGGCGGTGGAGGAGTTGGGGGTCGATCCCACCAGGGTGCGGGTGCTGGTGGACACGTCTCATGAGCTGGGCGCCGGCCAGACGACAGGAAGCCGGGGCACGCTCATGGGGGCCGGCTCGGTAGCCGCGGCGTGCAGGGTGGCGTGCGCCGACGGCTGCCGGCCGGGCATCGACTACGAAGGCGAGTACCGGGTCGACTGGACCCAGGCGCTGGGCACGGTCGAGCGCCCGACCATCCACTCCACGTTCGGCTATGCGGCCCAGCTGGTGATCATGGATCGGGAGACCGGCGCGGTGGAGCGGGTGGTGGCCGCCCACGACGTGGGGCGGGCGGTCAACCCCCTGCTGTGCGAGGGCCAGATCGTGGGATCCGTGCACATGGGCCTGGGCTATGCGCTGACCGAGGACTACCCCGCCGACGACCAGGCCCGGCCCACCGCCACCACGCTGCGCCAGCTCGGCATCATCCGGGCCAAGGACATGCCGCCGGTGGACGTCGTCCTGGTGGAACGGCCCCAACCCCGGTCCCCCTACGGGATCAAGGGGGTGGGCGAGATCGGGCTGGTCCCCACGGCCGGAGCGGTGGCGGGCGCGCTGCACGACCTCGACGGTGAGTGGCGATCCACGCTCCCGATGCGCCGCGACGGCACGTGACCACCACCACCGGTGGGCTCGTCTGCGCCCACCATCACCTCTACTCGACGCTCGCCCGCGGGATGCCGCCGCCCCCGGCCACCCCGCGCCGCTTCCCGGAGATCCTGGAGCAGATCTGGTGGCGACTCGACCGGGCGCTCGACCTCGACCTGGTGGGCTGGTCGGCCCGGCTCGGCGCGGTGGAGGCGCTGGAGTCGGGCACGACGGCCATCGTCGACCACCACGCCTCCCCCACCGCCGTCGACGGCAGCCTGGACGTGATCGCCGACGCCTGCGCCGAGGTCGGCGTGCGGGTGGTGTGCGCGTACGAGGTGACCGACCGCCACGGTCCCGCGGGAGCCAAGGCCGGCCTGGCCGAGAACGAGCGCTTCCTGCGAGCGGGCGGCCGGGGCCTGGTGGGTGCCCATGCCTGCTTCACGCTGTCCGACGACACGCTCGACGCGGTGGCCGGGCTGGCGCACGATCTGGGCGTGGGGGTGCACATCCATGTGGGCGAGGACCGGGTGGACGCGGGCGCGGCCGACCGCCTGCGGCCGCTCGCGGGCGACGACTGGCTGCTGGCGCACTGCGTCCACGCCGAACCGGACCTGGCCGGGACCATCGCCCACAACCCGCGGTCCAACCTGAACAACGGCGTCGGCTACGCCCGACCGGCGCGCTGGGCCGCGGCCGGGAACCGGGTGGTGCTCGGCAGCGACGGCATCGGTGCCGCCATGCTCGAGGAGTTCGCCCTGGCGTACGTGGCCCAACGGGCGAGCGACGTGACTGCCACGCCCGAGACGGCGTGGGGCTGGCTGCAGGCGGGGGCGGACCTGGTGCCCGAGGTGCGGGGCGACGAGGTGACGTGGTCGGCCGACCGGGCCGACCCGTGGTACCTGGCCTTCACCCCCGGCGTGCGGGCCGAGCGGGTGGTGGTCGACGGCGAGGTCGTGGTCGACGGGGGCGTGTGCACCCGGGTCGACGCCGAGCGGATCCGGGCCCGGGCCTGGGAGGAGGCGCCGCGCCTGTGGGCGAAGCTGTAGGCCCCGACACCCTCGCGGGGGTGCCGGTGGCGCTGTACGTGCAGGACGCGCACCCCATCCGGGAGGCGATGGGCTTCGTGCGCCGGGCCGAGGAGCTGGGCTTCTCCGCCGTGTGGCAGGCGGACAGCCGGCTGGTCCGGGAGGCGACGGTGCCCATGGCCGCCTTCGCCGCCACCACCGAGCGGATCGCGGTGGGGTCGGGCGTCATCGACGTGTGGACCCGGAACCCGGCCCGGCTGGCATCGCTGTTCTCGACGCTGGACGACCTGGCGCCGGGCCGCATCCTCGCGGGCCTGGGGGCGTGGTGGGACCCGCTCGCGGCCAAGGTGGGCATCGCCCGGGAGTCGCCGCTGAACGTCATGCGCGAGGTGGTGGAGGCCGTCCGTGCCCTGCTGCGCTGCGACGGCCCGGTCAGCTTCGCGGGCGACTACGTGCACCTCGACGGGGTCGAGCTCGACTACGTCCACCAGGAGCCGCGGTCGAAGGACGTGCCGCTGTACATCGGCGCCACCGGCATGAAGATGATGGCCCTGGCGGGCGAGATCGCCGACGGCGCGGTGCTCAACTACCTGGTGTCGCCGGACTACAACCGCCGCGCGCTGGCCGCGCTGGCGGAGGGGGCGGCCCGGTCCGGGCGCACGCTGGACGACGTCGACCGACCCCAGCTGGTGGTGTGCTCGCTCGACGCCGACCGGGACGCGGCGCTGGACTCGGCCCGCCTGCTCGTGACCCAGTACCTGGGCCAGCAGCCCCACATCATGGCCGCGTCGGGCGTGCCCGAGACCCTGCTGGACGAGATCGGCGCGGTGCTGACCTGGCCCGCCACCCACGACCAGGTGCTGGCGGCCAGCAAGCTGGTCCCCGACGACATCGTCCAGATGCTGTGCGCCGCCGGGACTGCCGACGAGTGCCGGGCCAAGGTGGCCGAGTACGTGGCCGCCGGCTGCACCTCGCCGATCCTCTACCCGCTGGGCGACGTCGGCGCCACGCTGGAGGCCTTCGCGCCCGTGCCATGATGCGGCCCGTGCGCCTGGCCGAGGGAACGCTCGTGGTGCTGGTGGGACCGCCCGCTTCGGGCAAGTCCACCTGGGCCGCCGAGCAGTTCCCGGCCGACCAGGTGGTGTCGTCCGACCGCCTGCGGGCCATCGTGGGCACCGGCGAGCACGACCAGCGGGCGTCGAAGGACGCGTTCGACGTGCTCGACCTGGTGGTGGAGCGGCGGCTCCGTCGCGGGCTGACGACGGTGGTCGACTCGCTCGGCACCGACGCCAAGCGCCGCCGCCGCTGGCGCGAGGCGGCGGACCGGGCGGGTGTGGCGTGTGTCGCCGTCGTGTTCGACGTGGACGCCGCCACCTGCCGCGCCCGCAACCGGCGCCGGGAGCGGCCGGTGCCCGCCAACGTCCTGTCCTCGATGCTGGACTCGTGGCCCAGCGTGCGGGGCATGCTCGCGGACGACGGCTTCGCGGCCGTCCACGAGCCCGGTCCGGTCCAGGTCGTCGCCCCCGACCTGGTGGCCGCGCCCGCGGCCGCCGCTCGCCAGAAGGAGAGCCCGATGACCCTTGCGTTCGGCCTGCAGCTCCCCCGCTTCGACTGGCCCGGTGGCCCGGCCGAGACCCGCAGCCGGCTGGCGGACGTGGCGGTCGCGGCCGAGGAGGCCGGCTTCACCAGCCTCTGGGTGATGGACCACTTCCTGCAGATCCCCCCGGTGGGCCGCCACTGGGAGGACATGCTCGACAGCTACACCACCCTGGGGTTCCTGGCCGGGCGCACCGAGTCGATCCGCCTGGGCACGATGGTCACCGGGGTCACGTACCGCAACATCGCGCACCTGGCCAAGATCGTGGCCACGCTGGATGTGCTGTCGGGCGGGCGGGCCATCGCCGGGATCGGCGCCGCGTGGTTCGAGCGGGAGCACAAGGCCTACGGCTGGCGCTTCCCACCCCGGGCCGAGCGCTACGCCATGCTGGAGGACGCCCTGGAGCTGCTGCCGCTGATGTGGGGCAAGGGCGCCCCCGCGTTCCAGGGCCGGACCATCGAGGTGGCCGAGGCCGTGTGCTACCCGCGCCCGCTGCAGGAGCACGTGCCCATCCTGGTCGGCGGCTCGGGCGAGCAGGTCACGCTGCGGCTCGTGGCCCGGCACGCCGACGCCTGCAACGTCTTCGGCGACCCGGACACCGTGCGCCACAAGGTCGAGGTCCTGCACGCCCACTGCGCCCGCGAGGGCCGCGACCCCGCCGAGATCACGGTCACCAACCTCACGACGCTGGGCGCTCTCTCGGTCGACGATCAGATCGGCCGCTACCGCCAGTACGCCGAAGCCGGGCTCCAGGAGGCCATCGTCAACCTCCCCGCCGTCGCGACACCAGAGGCGGTGGCCGCGTTCGCCCCGGTCATCGCCGCGTTCCGGTGAAGGCCGGGGCGAAGAACACCAGCGTCGTCAGGTCCTCGCTGACGTCTTGGAACCGGTGTTCCTCGCCGGCCGGGACGAAGAGCGCGGTGCCCGGGCCGACACCCTCGACTGTCCTGCCGCCGGCGGTGAACGAACCGCGCCCGCGCACGACGACATAGATCTCGTCCTCGGCGTGGGGCGACTGCCGGTCCGGCCGGCCCGCCGGGATCGAATACGTGCCGAAGCTCAGCGCGGGCACCCGCAGTTGCTCCACGTAGTCGGCCGACCCGTCCGCGCCCGGCTTGAACTCCCCCGCGTCGATGATCTGCATGGCCGGAGTATCCCAGCCGCCGATTGGGACCAGGCGTGGGGCACAGTGCCCGGCCACAAGGCGGCCGGCATGGTGCTGGACATCGTGGTCACCGGGGCCCCGGCGACCGACGACAGCGGCGGAGGCGGGGGCACGGCCACGGCCGCGGACACGGCGGCCACGATCGACTTCGAGGCCGAGCCCGATGCCGGCTGGCAGCCCCATGACCCGGCCCTGCAGCCGGCGCCGGGCGGGTCGAGCATCAGGTCACCCTGCATGCCAGCGAGACCGAGATCGAGGTGGCACCGGGCGTGACGCAGACGCTGTGGACCTTCGAAGGCAGCGTTCCCGGCCCGACCCTGCGGGGCAAGGTCGGTGACCTGTTCACGGTGACGCTGGTCAACGACGGCCAGATGGACCATTCGATCGACTTCCACGCCAGCGAGGTGGCCTGGAACGACGAGATGCGCTCGATCGCCCCCGGGGAGCAGCTCGTCTACCAGTTCCGGGCCGAGCACACCGGGATCGTCATGTACGACTGCGGCACGGCGCCGGCCCTGCACCACATCGGCAACGGGATGTACGGCGCCCTCGTCGTCGACCCGCCCGACCTCGCCCCGGTCGATCACGAGTACCTGTTCGTGCAATCCGAGCTGTACCTCGGGCCCCAGGGCGAGCCCGGCCACCTAGGCAAGATGCAGGACGCGGCCTGGGACGCCGTCGTGTTCAACGGCTACGCCAACCAGTACAAGCACGCCCCCATCAGGGTCGAGCCCGGCGAGACGATCCGGGCCTGGGTCCTCGACGCCGGCCCGTCGGAGAACTCCTCGTTCCACGTGGTCGGCACCGTGTTCGACACCGTCTACAAGGAGGGCGAGTACCAGCTCCGTCCCGGTCCCAACCAGGGCGGCGCCCAGGCGCTGGACCTCCAGCCGGCCCAGGGGGGCTTCGTCGAGTTCACCCTGGCCGAGAACGGCCTCTACCCGATCGTCACCCACAAGTTCGCCAACGTCGGCCAGGGCGCCCTCGGCCTGTTCCAGGCCGGCGAGGTCGACCAGACCGGCGGCGCCGCCCACTGACGGCTTTCCGAGACGGCTAGGAGGTCAGGCCGAGGTCGGCGAGAGCGGCGTTGCCGGTCGCCACACCGTCGCCTCCGGCCAGGATCAGCGTTCGGGCTTGCTGATAGGGGCAGCCGGCGGCCTCGAACGCGGTCGCGGCAGCCAGCAGGCGTTCGCGATCATCGTCTGCCAGCGCGGCGGCCCGGTCGAGGATCGCGGTCGCGACCGGGTTCCCGGCGACGATCGGGCGGGCGGCCGCGAGCTGGTGGGTGGCGTCGGGGTGGCCGGCCAGCACAGCTGCTTCTGCCCGCAGGGCGACATGCCAGTGCAGCAGTATCCCGGTGAGCCATGGCTTCGGCTCGCCGGCGGGGGTGTCGAGCCGTTCGAGGGCGAGCGTGGCCTGTCCGTGATGGAGCAGGGCGATGGCGTCGAAGGTTGGGCTGTAGCCGGCCCGGTCCTCGGGGGTGACACCCAGCTGGTCGAGGACGGCGAGCCAGTCGTCTCGGGCCACTTGGTCACCGCGTAGGTCGTGGATCATTGCCACCGCGGCGGCCACCGGGCCGAAGCCGGGCGCGCGTTGGCGGCCCGTCCGGGTCCAGGCGTCGAGGAACCGGCCGCTGCCGGCTATCACGTCGGTGGCATGGCCCGCGAGGGCGTCGGCCATGAGGAGCCTGGACATGGCGACGTCCCCGACCTCGGCCAGGGGCGGCAGGTCGCGGAGCTGCCGCCCCCAGCGTCGCGCGGCCGGCAGGTCGCCGACGCCGATGCTGGTGGCGGTGGCGATCAGGAGGGCATCGATCAGCTCGTCGGCGGTGCCCGGGGTGAGGGGCACGGACGTGAGCAGGTCGACGCGGCGACGGGCGGTGGCGGCGGCCGCAAAGGTGTCGCCCGCCCGGCGCTGGGCCCCGGTCAACGCGAAGAGGGCCGCAGCTTCCGCCACCGGGTCGTCGAGCCGGCGGGCCAGCTGTACGGCCCGCTCTGCAAGCGCGGTCATCTCCGTCGCCGCCGTCTTGCGCCCCGCCGGCTCGGCGAAGAACGCGTAGCTGAGAGCCGCGCAATCGGCGAGAGCCACCGCGGCCTGGGCCGCGGGGTCATCGCCGGCCAGCTCGCGCGCTCGGGTGAGCAGCGCGGTCGCCTCGTCGCGCGGCGGCCGCCGAGCGAAAGCTCCCGCCTTCCGGAAGTAGGTGGTGGCGGCCGTGGCCAGGTCCCGGGCGGCCGCCGCGGTGTCGCCGGCGCGCTGGTCGACGCCGGCGGCGGCCTGCCAGAGGCGGTAGGCATCGTCACCACGCATCCGGCACGCGGCCACGTTCGCCGCAGACCGCAGGGCGGCTGCCGCCGTTGCGGGGTCGTCGGTGAGGGCGGCGGCCTGCTCGTAGCGCTGCTGGGACTCGCCGACCAGGTTGCGGGTGAAGGCCAGTCGCGCCAGCGAGAGGGCCAGGTCGCTCGCCTCTGGGCGCGGCGCGGGGTCGTCGGCGACCCAGCTCAGGGCGGCCCGGAGGTCGTCGACCGCGGCGTCGAACCGGGACCGCCAGTCGCCGGTGGTGGGCGACGGGTCGTCGGTCAGACCGCGGCTGGTGGCCAGGCACCAGCGCAGATGCCGAGCCCGCGTGGCGTCGAGCTCACCGGTCTCGACGAGCTGTTCGATCCCGTACTGGCGGATGGTCTCCAGGCCCCGGTATCGGGTGCCGCCGGCGGACGCAGCGACGGCCAGGAGGCTCTGGTCCGCGAGCCGGGCCAGCCCGTCGACAACCGCGCCCGGTTCGAGAGGCGGGAACCCTGCCACCTCGGCGGCGGCCGAAGCGGTGAACGGCGAGACGAACACCGAGACCCGCCGCAGCACGGTCAGGTCGGGGCCGGTGAGCAGCGCCTGGCTCCAGTCGAGCATGGCCCGCAGCGAGCGGTGCCGGTCATCGACCCGATGGCCACCGACGAGGAGCCGCAGGTGATCGGACAGGCCCGCGACCAGCCCGTCGAGCCCGAGCGCGGGCAGGCGGGCCGCGGCGAGCTCGATCGCCAACGCCACCCCGTCCAGCTTGCGGCAGACATCGCCGACCTGGTCCAGGTGCTCCGCCTCGACGGTCCAGCCGACAGCCGTGGCCCGGTCGAGGAACAGGGCGACGGCGTCGGCGTCGTGCCCGTCGAGCGACAGCGGGGGAACCGGGTAGACCCGCTCGAAGGGCACCATGAGCCGGGCCCGGCTGGTGGTCAGCACCCTCACATGCGGGCAGCGCGCCAGCAGCCGCTCGACGAACGGTGTCACCCCGTCGGTCAGGTGCTCGCAGTTGTCCAGCACCAGCAGCACGTGGCGATCGACCAGTGCCGCCACCACCGACTCCTCGAGGGTCCGGCCCTGCTGCTCGCCCAGGCCGAGTGCGGCCGCCACGGCGGACCCGACCATCGCCGGATCGGTGACCGGCACGAGGTCGACGAACCACACGCCGTCGGAGAAGTCGCCGGCCACGTCCGCGGCGACCGCCAGCGCCAGCCGGGTCTTGCCCACGCCGCCGGGGCCTACGGCGGTGACCTCGCGGTGCGCCCCGACGGCGTCGCGCAACTCGGCGCGCTCCCGGGCCCGGCCGATGAACGGGCTCGACGGCGACGGGAGCCCGGCCAGCGCACGGCTGGTGCGCTCGGCCCGGGCCAGCTCGGCGGCGCGTTCGGCGAGCGCGCGCCGATCCGGGACCCCGAGCTTGCGCAGCAGCGAGGAGACGTGCGTCTCGACCGTGCGCACGGAGATGAACAGCTGAGCACCGATCTCGGCGTTGCTGCGGTGCGCTGCGACCAGGGTCAGGATCTCGGCCTCACGAGCCGAGATCCCCGCCGCGGCCGTCTGCGTGGACACGTCCCATTCTCCCGCACATGTCTGGGTGAAGGGATCCGTGGCGCGCTCCGTGGTGGGCACGGATGGGCCCCGGACAGGAGCGGGGGATGCTGCCACCTGGAGGCTCACCCCGACCAGGAGGCAGCCATGAGCCATGACATCCAGACCATCATCATCCCTGTCCGGGACCTGGCCGCCGCCAAGGCCCTCTACGGGACCGTCCTGGGCGTGGAGCCCTACGCCGACGAGCCTTACTACGTCGGCTTCCGGGTCGGGGACCAGGAGATCGGCCTCGACCCGAACGGCCACAACCACGGCATGACCGGGCCGGTCGGCTACTGCCGCGTCGGCGACATCACGGCCACGCTGCGCGAGGCCGTCGACGCGGGCTGGCGGGCGCGCCAGGACGTCAAGGACGTCGGCGGGGGCCAGCTGGCCGCCATCGTCGAGGACCCCGACGGCAACGTCTTCGGGTTCCTCCAGCGGTGAGACCATGATCAACCCAGGAGATCTGCCATGACCACCATCGAATCCATCACGCTCGAGGCAGCCGACCCCACGGCTGCCGACACCTTCTGCACCGCCGCATTCGGCTTGGACGGCCAGGTGCGCGCCCGGGCCTCGGAGGCCCCGACCACCGGCTTCCGCGGGTTCACGCTGTCGCTCGTGGTGTCCCAGCCGTCCACGGTCGACGCTCTCATGGGCGCCGCTCGGGAGGCCGGCGGGACCGAACTGAAGCCGGCCAGGAAGTCGCTCTGGGGCTACGGCGGTGTCGTGCGCGGCCCCGATGGCACGATCTGGACGGTGGCGTCGTCGTCGAAGAAGGACCGCGGTCCGGCTTCTCGCGAGATCGACGACCTTGTCGTCCAGCTGGGAGTCGCGGACGTTGCCGCGAGCAAGCGGTTCTACGTCGAGCACGGGCTCGAGGTGGCGAAGAGCTACGGCCGCAAGTACGTCCAGTTCGCCAGCCCGTCGAGCCCCGTCGTCCTGGCGCTCTACGGCCGCCGTGCCCTGGCCAAGACCGCCGGCGTGGCCCCGGACGGCACGGGATCGCACCGCGTCACCATCAACAGTGCGGCCGGGCCTTTCACCGACCCCGACGGCTTCAGGTGGGAGACCGTGTGAGCCGGTAATTCGCTCGCTGTCGGGGGCGGGCGGCCGTACGGTCGGGGTATGGCCGTGATGGTGATGGTGCTCCGTGCCCGGGCACGCGGGACATTCCCCGTGGGGGTGGCACCGTCTCGCACCGTCGTGGGCCGAGCGGCTCGTAGCTGACGCCGGCGTCTCGCGAGGCGAGCTGGTCCTCGACATCGGTGCGGGCACCGGTGCCCTGACCGCCGCGCTCGCCGAGCGGGGGGCGCGGGTCGTGGCGTTCGAGCTCCATCCGCAGCGGCTGGCCGCGCTGCGCAGCCGGTTCGCGGGTCACAACCGGGTGACGGTGGTGAGGGCCGACGTGGCCGACCTGCGGCTGCCGCGCCAGCCGTTCCGGGTGGTGGCCAGCCCGCCGTTCGCGCAGACCACTGCGGTGCTGAGCCGGCTGCTCGCACCCGGGTCCCGGCTGATGCGGGCCGACCTGGTCGTCCAGCAGCAGGCGGCCCAGCGGTGGGCGGCAGGGCGCGCCCCCGGGGCAGGACGCTGGGCTCAGGTGTGGGATGCCCGTGCCGCCCAGCGGCTGCCGCGCCACGCCTTCGACCCGCCGCCGCGCTGCGATTGCGCGGTGCTGCGGCTCACGCGGTCGACAGGCCGGCGCTGACCGCGGCGCCCAGCTCCCAGCACGCGTCGAGATCGGCCTGGGACGGCGCGCCGGTGATCGACACCGGCGCCTGGGCCTGCTTCCACCGCAGCCCGGTCACGATGCGCTCGATGCCCGCCAGCGCGCCGGTGGTGTCGTCGTTGCCGTGGACGTACACCCCGTAGGGTCGCCCGACGGTCGCCTCCAGGCACGGGTAGTAGATCGTGTCGAAGAAGTGCTTGAGCGCCCCTGCCATGTACCCCAGGTTGGCGGGCGCCCCCAGCAGGTACCCGTCCGCCTCCAGCACGTCTACCGCAGTGGCCCCCAACGCCGGCCGCGCCACCACCTCCACCCCCTCGATCTGCGGATCGGTCGCCCCCGACCGCACCGCCTCGAACAGCGAATGCAGCGCAGGCGACGCCGTGTGATGGACGATCAACAACCGGGCCACGCCCGCAAGGTAGCTACGACGAGGTGCGGTAGTCGCCGAAGGGTTCGTCGCGTTCGGTCAAGGCGGCGACGAGGCCCTTTTCGGCGGCGGCGTCTATGAAGGCGCGGAAGCCGGGTTGGTGGATGGCGAGGGCGCACAGCTCGGTGCCGGAGCGGATGGCGGCGCGGAGGCCCATGACGTCCATGGCTCGGTGGACCGTGCGCTTGTTCAGCTGGGCGATGTCCGGGGGGATCAGGGCGATGCGGGAGGCGATGGCGACCACCTCGTCGTCGAGGGAGTCGGCGGGGAAGGCGCGGTTGGCCCAGCCCAGCTCCACGGCTTGGTCGCCGGAGATGGGGTCGCCCGTGAGCATCATCTCCATGGCGGCGCGCATGCCCATGAACCAGGCGTGGAACTGCATGTCCGGGGTCCCGAAGCGCACCGCGGGGTAGCCGATCTTGGCGTCGGGGGCGACGTAGACGAGGTCGCAGCCGGTGGCCAGCTCGGACCCGCCGGCGAGGCAGTAGCCGTGGACCTGGGCGATGACCGGCTTGGCCAGGTCCCAGATCGACATCCA
>DASRJN010000445.1:0-3770 GCA_035649455.1 Acidimicrobiales bacterium | reverse complement strand
GCTTCACCCCCGGCTCGATGTACCCCAAGCTGTGGGCGGCCACCGGCCTGTCCTACCCCGACCTCGTCGACGAGCTCGTGCGCCTGGCCCTGGAGCGCCACGAGCACCGCAGCCGCTTCTCCACCAAGCGCTGACGCACGGACCCGGCGAGTCCCTGACCAGGGCCGCACGTGCAGGACGACGGCCGGCCCAGTCGACCTCGCATGACGCAACGCTTGACGTTATGGTGGGTCTGACCAGGGCTGGCGGACGCACAAGGTTCTGGGGAGCTTTCTTGTGCTGCTGCCGAAGATGTCACGTCGCTGGTTGAGAAGCGGGGCCACGGCAGGCCGGAGGGGGACGCTCTCACGCTCCACTCTGGTTGGGGGTGCCCTGACCGCCGTGCTGGTGCTTGCCTCATGCACAGCCAGCTGGGAAAGCAGCGAGCCCACGGGCCGCTCCACGACGACGTCGACGCCGCAGCGCCCCACGACAGCCCGGCCGACCACTACGACGGCGCGGCCGACAACCACGACCAGCAAGCCGTCTACGACCACCACGACCGTCAGTGAGGCGCCGCCTCCTTCGCCCGACGTGCCCACCGGAGCCGATTACGGGTTCCCGTCCTGCACGGGACCCGGACGCAACGTCGTCGACCCGGACCAGCCCGGCACGGTGCTCACGAGCCGGTTCCGGGTGACAGCCCCACCGGACGACACCACCTATGACATGACCGGCGTGCAGGCCACTGCCCAGCCGGCGTCGTCCTACCCATTCAGTTTCGGCACCGGGCACGACAACGCTGACGCCGCCGCCCGGACCTGCATGATCGGGGGCGAACTGCTCGACCAGTTCGGTGACCCGCCGCCGCTCGACTGGCGCACCTGGCACGACGACTACAACGCTGCCTGCGTGAAGGTGGCGGCCGTCGACTGGATGCAGGTCCAGGGCCACGTCTGCCGCGGCATTCAGGACGGGTTCCGGATGCAGGAGAATGCGGTCAACGCCAACAACACTCGGTTCCTGATCGAGGATTCCTATGTCGGAAACGTGGGTGACGACTGCATCGAGAACGATTACACCACCGAGGGCGTCATCCTCGATTCGCTCTTCGATGGCTGCCACACCGCCTTCTCCGAACGGCCATCGGGCGACCGGTGCTGGGAGACGCCTCCGGGTGAGCAGCTCGTGGTCGACCACAGTCTGTTCCGTCTGCGGCCGATGCAATTGGAAGAGGGCTTTGGGTACGGACGCCTGTTCAAGTGGCCGACCCACTGTGGCTCGATGAATGTCGCCAATCAGCCGGTCATCAAGTGCTCCACGTTCCTCGTGCCGGACTTCCGGCTCGACGACGGCACCGATGGCATGGAGTTCCCAGCCAACGCGGTTGTGGACGACTCAGCGTGCCCAGATGACCCGACCACGATCGTCTGGCTCGGCGGGGGCGACACCTACCCTGGCAACCTCCGGGGACTGCCGATCCGGACGATCACCGACATCGGGTATTGGACGGCCAAGGTGGCCGACTGGCACGCTCGCCATGGCTGACCTCGGCCGAGCGTCGTGGGCGGTACCGGGTGCGCTTGCCGGCTCACCCCGTCGCTTGGCCATCTGACCCACGACCCTGATCACGGGGTGAGCGGCGCGGGCGAGACCAGCGCATCACGAAGCAGCGAGATCAGCTCGTCGCGCCGGCGGATCAGCGAGGCCAACGTCGGCTCTTCGCCGAAGGCTCGCAGCACTTCGACCTCGGTGGCCAGGCCCGTCACCATCGAGTAGGCGGCCAGCAGGATCAGTCGCGGGTCGTGGCGGCGGATGCGGCCGGCGTCCATCTCCGCGGCCAGGAACCCGGCGGCGCGGTCGATCAGCGGGGCGATGGCGCCCAGCAGGCGGGACGAGGCGGGCGGGCCCAGGCGGGTGACCTCCCGGAGGAACCCCAGCATCGTGGGATGGCGGGCGGCCAGCCGGAACATGGCCCGCACGATGGCCTCCACCCGCTCGAAGCCGGGCTCGGCGCCCGCCACCGCTCGCTCGAGCCGGACCGTCACCTCGGCCGCCACCCGATCGATGGCTGCGTCGAGCAGCGCCTCCTTCGACGGGTACCAGTACAGGATCGTCTGCTTGCGGATCCCGAGCTCGCGGGCGAGATCGTCCAGCGACGTGGCGCCGTAGCCGCGGGTGCCGAACGCGTCGAGCGCCGCCCGCAGGGTGCGCTCTGCGGTCCGGGTGGGGATCGCCCTGGTGGCGGCCGTCGCCCTGTCCATCTACCAAATGGTAGACAGGTGGACGTGATCCCTGAGGCACTCGACGGCCGCCGCATCGCCATCACCGGAGGGACCGGCTTCCTCGGCACCGCGCTGATCGAGCGCCTGCTCCGCTCGGTGCCGGGCTGCGAGCTGGTGCTGCTGGTGCGGCCGGGCAAGCGCTCGTCGGTCACGCAGCGGGCGCGGCGGGAGATCTTCCGCAACGACGCCTTCGAGCGCCTGCGCCGCGACCTGGGCACCGCCGCCTTCGACGAGCTGGTCGACCGGCGGGTCACGGTCATCGCCGGTGACGTCGGCGCCGACGGCCTCGGCCTCGACGACGACGGTCGCGCCGCCCTGGCCGGCTGCGACGTGGTGGTCCACTCCGCGGCCACGGTGGCGTTCGACTCACCGCTCGACACCGCGGTCGAGGTCAACCTGCTCGGCCCCAGCCGCATCGCCCTCACGCTCCACGAGCTGGACGTGCGCCCGCACCTGGTGTCGGTGTCCACCTGCTACGTGGCCGGCAACCGCCGGGGCGCGGCACCCGAGGAGCCGGTGCACCAGAGCTCGTTCTTCGTCGACGTGGACTGGCGCGGCGAGGTCGAGGGCGCCCGCCAGGCGCGGCGCGACACCGAGGCCCAGAGCCGCACGCCCGAGGCGCTGGTCCGCTTCCGCAAGGAGGCCCGGCGCGAGCTGGGCGCGGCGGGCACCCCCGCGCTGGCGGCCAAGACCGAGTCGCGTCGCCGCGACTGGGTGCGGGAACGGATGGTCGAGATCGGCCGGGCCCGCGCCGCCTCCCTGGGCTGGCCCGACGCCTACGCCTACACCAAGGCGCTCGGCGAGCGGGCGCTGCTCCAGCAGCGCGGCGACCTGCCGACCTCGATCGTGCGGCCGTCCATCATCGAGTCCGCGTGGGCCGAGCCCCGCCCGGGCTGGATCCGGGGCTTCCGCATGGCGGAGCCCATCATCATCAGCTACGCCCGGGGCCTCCTGAGGGAGTTCCCCGGCGTCCCCGAAGGCACCATCGACGTCATCCCCGTCGACCTGGTGGTGGCGGCAGTCATAGATGCGGCGGCCGGCGAGCCCCCGGACGAGCCCGCCATCACCCAGGTGGCGTCGGGCTCCACCAACCCGTTGCGCTACCGGGCTCTGGTCGACCTGTCCCGGAGCTGGTTCCTGGAGCATCCGCTGTACGACAGCGAAGGCCAGCCCATCGTGGTGCCCGACTGGTCCTTCCCGGGCCGGGGCCGGGTCCAGCGCCAGCTGCAGCGGGCCAAGACCACCATCGAGCGGGCCGAGTCGACGCTCCAGGCCCTCCCGCTGCGGGGCCGCCAGGCGCTGTGGTCGGCCCGGCTGGAGGAGCGCCGGGAGGAGGCCGAGCGCGCCCTCGGCTACGTAGAGCTCTACGGCGCCTATGCCGAGTGCGAAGCCATCTACGGCGTGGACCGGCTGCTGGCCCGCTACGAGCAGCTGGACGAGGCCGACCGGGAGTCGTTCTGCTTCGACCCCCGGGTGATCGACTGGCCGACCTATGTGCGCGAGGTC
>DASRJN010000444.1:0-4486 GCA_035649455.1 Acidimicrobiales bacterium | reverse complement strand
CTTCCGCCAGCGCGTCCAGATCGAAGGACGCATCCGCACCGTGCGCGTCCGGCCCCTCGCCGGCACAGCGACCCTCGAGTGCGTCCTCGAGGACGACACGGGCGCCATGTCACTCGTCTTCCTGGGACGCAGCGCCATCCCCGGCATCGACGTCGGTACCCGCATCCGTGCCCGCGGCACCGCCGGCGATCACCACGGCCGCCTCGCCATCCTCAACCCCGTCTACGAACTGTCCGCCGGACCGACCGCGCCGCGTCGTGGCCAGGGGTGAGCGATGGACGACCAGCTCTTCGATGCGACGTTGTGTGGCCTCACAAACGTCCCGGTCAGAGCCGCCGCGCGCCCCCGGTAGGGCTCGAACCCACGACCCGCTGCTCAGAAGTAGGCCCGGCCGATGCGCCGTCCTGACCTCGTTAAATCGCAGCTCGCGGCCCGAGCTTCAGCTTTGCTTCAGCTTCACTTCAGGTGAGCGTCGTAGACAGCCAGTGGTGGCGTGGCCACCTCGGGCGGCAGTGTCGGCGGATTGCGCCGTCCGAACTCGGCGGAGCTCGTCGCCACCTGGCGGAGGCGGAGAGCGCTATCAAGGGGGGTAGGCACCATGCGTGTCGTCTCAGCGGGGCCAGTCGTGTCGGCGCCCACTTCGGTGAGTCTCCAGTCGGTTGGCTCGAGGAGAAGGCAATGAACCGGCACTGTGTCCGGAGCCTCGGGCTGCTCGCCGTGTTGACGATGGTCGGCGTCATGCCGATGTCCTCGGCGGCGGGAGCGCAGGTCGAGGTTCCCGACCAGGTCCTCGCGTGGAACCTCCACGCGTACAACGAGCTGATCGTGGGCAAGGGCCAGGCCCCGCCCGTCGCGGTGCTGCACCTCGCGATGGTGCACGGCGCGATCTACGACGCAGTGAACGCGATCGACGGAGGCTTCGAGCCGTATCTGGCAGCGCCGGAGGCCGAGTCGTCCTACTCGACCAACGCGGCGGCGGCCGCCGCCGGCTACCAGGTCCTCCTAAACCTCGTCCCGGACCGCGCGGCCCAGCTCGCGGGCTATTACGCCGCGTCGCTGGAGGCAATCCCTGACGGGCCGGCGGAGGACGGCGGGGTAGCCGTAGGGAACGCTGCTGCGGCCGCGATGATCGCCGAGCGCACGGGCGACGGTCGCTTCGGGGACCCGTCGTTCAGCGTGGGCACCGGCCCGGGACAGTGGCGGCCCTTGGTACCCGGCCTCGCGGGGAACAACTTCCAATGGGTCGGGGACGTGAAACCGTTCGTGGTCCCCGATGCCGCCCAGTTCGCTACGGACGGGCCGCTGCCTCTCACCAGTTCCGCCTACGCCACGGAGTTCGATCAGGTGAAGACGCTCGGTCGGAGCACCGGCTCGACGAGGACCGCGGACCAGACCGAGCAGGCCCTGTTCTGGGCGGATCACGCCACGGCGATGTGGAACAGGATTTTCCGGCAACTGTCGGTGTCCCAGGACCTCTCGACCGTCGAGAACGCCCGATTCTTCGCGATGCTCTACCTCACCGGCTCGGACGCGGCGATCGCCTGCTTCCAGGACAAGGAGCGCGGAGGCTTCTGGCGGCCCCAGACCGCGATCCGCGAGGCCGACGGCGACGGTAACCCCGCCACTGTCGCCGAGCCGGGCTGGACGTCGCTGCTCCCGAACCCGCCCTACCCGGACCATCCCTCGGGGCACAACTGCCTCAGCAGCTCGATCGTAGAGACACTGCGGGACTTCTTCGGGACGAATCGGATGTCGTTCAGTGCCACGCACGCGACTCTGGGGATCACCCGGAGCTTCACCCACTTCTCCCATGCGATCGGTGAGATCCGCCATGCCCGGGTGTACGGAGGGATCCACTTCATGACCGCGGACGCGCAAGGAGTCAGCCTGGGCAAGCAGGTGGCGAAGTGGCGGCAAGCCCACTACTTCCAACCAGTGGCCTGACTCCGCAACGGCGACTTCCACCCCGACATCTACGACCGGCCAGCGATCCTGTGCTGCCGACGGTCGTGGAACCACCCTTAGCCTGAGGGCGACAAGTGCGCCTCTCGCGGGCCGCGTCACCACAGGCCCTGGCCGGGCATCACCGGTCAGGGCCGGTGCGCGTCAGGGCTCGCTCGGCCACCTCGTCCGCCCGGCCGCAGCTTGCCCACCAGGCATCCCCGGCGACCCCCCGCCCCGCGTGACCGCATCGGGCCGACCCAACGATCGCCCGAGATATCGAAGTCGGCAGCGACCTCGGCGTGGGTCAGATCGCCGAGGTTCTAATCGGTAGGCCTGGTCGGATCAGGCCCGGCAACTGTTGACGCGCAGCGTCGCAACGGTGAGACCGGGCAGTCGCTGGACCGACGCCTCGGCCTGGCGGGCGCAACCGTCGAGCCAGATTGTGGTCGTCGGATCGGACTCGAGGTTCCTGACCCACTCGGAGCTTCGTCGGACGGTCGACACGACCACGGTGTCACCGAGGCGCGCTGCGGCCAACGGCACCTCGTGCGCCCGCCCTGAGCGACGGCCCGTGGTTGCTACGGTGACCGTCCCGATCCCGACCACCGGCGGTGCCCCGATACCCCGTTTGGTAAACGGTCCCACAAGGCTGTTGAAGGCTCGAAAGGCGGAGTGAGGGAACAGATCGAGTGTGGCGGCCACGCCGGGGCCAACGCCGTCGTTGTCGGAATCATTCCTTGTCGGTCCTCATATCGAGGGCGCCTCGCGGGGCGCAAGCCGTAGCCGCGTCGAGGGGATGCCCGCCACCTCCGCAGCCGTCAGGCCGCGGGCGCGATGTGCGCGACGTCGATGTCGAGCGATGCGACCACGGCAGTGGCCCGGGCCACCAGGTCGGTGGCGGTCATCCTGGGCGCGGCCAGCAGGGTCTCGGTCACGGACCTCAGCGCGGCGGCCGTCCCGACGTCGGTGATGCGGCCTGCATCGTCGAACTTCGCGCGCGGGGACGCGATGCCGAGTTCGGCCACGATGTAGGCACCCTGCCATGTGAGGGTCTGAGCCAGCATGCGCCGTGCGTGGAACCCGCCCGACGTCCCCGCGCTCAGCACGGCGACGGGCTTGCGGTACAGCTCACCCCCACCGACCAGCCAGTCGAAAGCGTTCTTCACCGCACCGGCGACGGGCCCTGCGTACTCCGGTGTGGCCACGAGGACCGCGTCCGCGGCGGCGGCCCGCCGCCGCCAGTCGTCGATCACCTCGATGGGCTCTCCGGCCCGGTCAGGATCGAACGCGGGAACCTCCGCCAGGCGATCGAAGCTGTCGACCGTCGCGCCGGCGCTCACGGCGACCCCGGAGGCCACCGCCAACACGGCCCGGTTCGCCGACCGGCGCTGGAGACTCCCGCACACCGTCAAGAGCCTGGTCTCGACAGGGATGTCCACGTTCATGCCAACGCCAACACCCGGGTCGCGGCGAACAGTCCCGACTCCGCATCGGCCGCCACTAGCTCCGAGCAGTGACGCGAGCGGACGCGGCGCGTCACTGGAGTCAGTCCCGCCCGGTCGTCGTAGGCGCAGGGCCGGGCTTGGCCCGATTGAGCCGGTTGATCGGCCGATCATCGACTTCGCCCGTCCGCCCATGCGGGCTTCAGCCGACTCGAGGCACGTGCGCTCCGCCTCACGGACGATCTCTGGTCGAGGTCCTGTGCAGGGAGCGAAGACCTGATCCGGCTCAGGCGGCCTTGCGGTACTTCGCTTCGGCGATGCAGAACACGCCGTAGGCGAACAGCCCGATCGCGATGACCCACAGCAGCCACCTGCCCCATCCCTCTTCGGCCAGCTCGATCAGCGCACCGGAAGGGCCTTTGGCGGTCGAGGACTCGAACGCGATGGCGGCCTGGACGAAGAAGTAGCCGACGACCGCATAGACCAACGACTGGGCCGTGTACCCGACCAGTCCGAGGCGGACGACCCAGGAATCGTCGGCGGCGTCGAGTCGCTCGGCGAACGTCTTCTTGATGACCTGCTTGTGGAAGTTGTAGGCGGCATAGCCGATGATGGCCACGCCGCCGAGGCCGACCAGCCAACGACCGGCGGGCCACTCGAACAGCGTCGAGGCCGCCTTCTGGGAACCCTCGTCGCCGGTCTCCCCGCTCCCGTTGGTGTCGCCCGAGCCGGTCCAGTTGGCGATGGTGATCCCGAGGGTCGTGATCGCCAACGTCAGGTAGATGAAGGCGAGGACTGCGTACTTGATCCGGTCCTTGGGCTCGCTCCCCTCGACGGGATCGCCGGTGAGCACGCACAGGAACCGCCAGACTGCCAGCGCAAACAGCGCCACGGTGAGGGCGACGAGCAGGAACTTCCCGCCGGGCTGCTGAGCCAGCCACGCCACGGCGCCCTCGCTGGTGGCTGTGTCGCCCTTGTCGCCGACCGCGATGCGGATGGCGAGCAAGCCGACGATCGTCGCGACGACCCCCTGCCCAACGATCCCTACTCGCCCGATGGGCCCCTTCCAGTCGCGGGCTTTGCCCGCAACGGCTCGCGCG
>DASRJN010000443.1:0-7739 GCA_035649455.1 Acidimicrobiales bacterium | reverse complement strand
ACTGGAAGGTCGTGAAGAACACCACGCTGTTCGCCGAAGAGGTCATCCCCCGGCTGCGGGCGAGGAAGGAGGTGGCGGCATGACCGCGACGCCTGTCACCCCCGTCTTCGATCGGCTCGACTACGAGGTCAACGGCACCCCGACGACCGTGCTGGCGGCCGGGGACGCCGGCGCGCCTCCGATCGTGTTCCTCCACGGGGCGGGGACGTTCCACGGCTGGGCCTTCGCCGAGCCCTGGACCGAGCGGTACCGCGTGCTCATCCCGCACCACCCCGGCTACGGCGACTCCGGTGACCTCGACGGGCTCCGCGACGTCCACGACCTCGTGCTGCACTACACCGAGCTGTTCGATCAGCTCGGGCTGACCGCGGACGTCAACCTCGTCGGCTTCTCGCTCGGCGGGCTGATCGCCGCCCGGTTCGCCATCGAGCAGAAGCACCGGCTGCGGCGCCTGGTCCTCGTCGCGCCGGCCGGGCTCCGGGTGCCCGGCGTGGTGGTCGACGACCTGTTCCGCATCCCGCCCGAGGAGCTCCCGGGCCGGCTGGTGCACCGGATGGAGACGCTCCTGCCGTACCTGCCCAGCGATCCCGGGGACGTCGACTTCACCGTCGACCGCTACCGCGAGATCCGCACCACGGCCATCATGCTGTGGGAGCAGCCCTACGACCGGGTGCTCCCCCGCTGGCTGGGTCGCGTGGACATCCCCACGCTCGTGGTGTGGGGCACGGAGGACCGCCTGCTCCCCGTCGACCTCGCAGACAGCTGGGCGGCGCTGCTGCCCCGCTCCACGGTCGCCCGCTTCCCCGAAGCCGGGCACCTCGTGCTCGACGAGTCGGCCGAGGCCAGCGCGACCGTGGCCCGGTTCTGCGACGGCGAGGTCTGATCCCGGCCCGCGCCGGGGCGGGCCGGGATCAGACCATGTACGACGCACTGCTGCTGGACATCGGTTTCGTGATCATCGACGTGAGGGCCGCGGTCGCGGCCCTCGAGAAGGCCACCGGGGCCGGGCCGCCCGGGCGGGAGCCGGTCGACCAGGACGGTGATGCGCGGTGGCGTGCCTACCGCGCGGGCGCGATCAGCGCTGATGACTACTGGAGCGAGGTGGCCAGGTCCCGGGGGTTCGACGGCCTGAGGGGCCTGTTCCGGGCACTCACCGAGGCCGTGCCGGACGATCTCTTCGATCCGGCCGCGGTCGCCCTCATGCGCGACGCCCGCGAGGCCCCGCGCCGCGTCGGGGTGCTCTCGAACGAGGCCTACACCTTCATGGGCCGGGACTTCTTCGCCCGGCGGCCCGAGTTCGCCGACCTCGACGCGTTCGTCGATGCGTCGGAGGTGGGCGCCCGGAAGCCGGCACCCGAGGCCTACTTCGCGGCGGCCGACGCCCTCGCCGTCGAGCCCGAACGCGTCGTCTTCCTCGACGACACCCCCGAGTGCGTGGAGGGCGCCCGCCGCGTCGGCATGCACGGGATCCGGGTCGACCCGTTCGACCGCACGCCGGCCTTCGACCGGGCCCGCGAGCTCCTCGGGCTCACCCCGCCAACATGCCGCTGACCAGCGCTTGCCAGGTCACCGGGCCGACGATGCCGTCGACGGTGAGCTCGGCGGCCTCCTGGAAGCCGCGCACCCACGCCTCGGTCTTCGGGCCGAAGATCCCGTCGATGGCCAGGGCCGGCGGGCCGCCGCTGAGGTCGCGGAACGCCGCTTCCTCCTGCACGCCCTTGACCGCCTCGCCCTGGCTGCCCCGGCGCACTGTGACGATGAGGGCGCCCCAGGTCTTCGGACCGACGATGCCGTCCACGGTCAGATGGGCCGCGGTCTGGAACGCACGCACCGCGGCGTCGGTCTTGGGCCCGAAGATGCCGTCGACCACGACGGTGTGCCCGCGCTGGCGGAGCAGGTGCTGCAGGGTCCGGACCGGATGGTCGGTGTCGCCCTGGCGCACCAGGGGCCAGGGCTGGACGTTCGTCGTTGCTGACATGGCTGCCTCCTCAGGCGTCATAACCCACAAGAGGATCCCCGCGGCCCACTGATACGTCCAGTGCCCGTCGTCGGGCGACGAGCGGTCAGCGCTCCGGCTGCATGGCGAGGTCCGCGAGCCTGCGCCCGATCAGCGGCGTGAACTTGAAGCCGTGGCCGCTGCAGGGCGAGCCCACCACGATCGGCCCCCGGCGCTCCAGCACGAAGTCGTGGGTCGGCGTGATCGTGTAGAGGCACGTGGCCGGCCGGACCGGCGACGGGTCGAGGCCCGGGAACCAGTCCTCGACGTAGCGACGCATGACCGCCAATGCATCGGGGTCGGGCGCCGCCGGCGGGATGGCGTCCGGCTCGTCCTCCGTGCCGGCCATGTGCTGCGCGACCTTCATGCCCTCGCCGGGGCTCAGCAACCCGTAATGCGTCGTCCCGGTCCGGTAGTGGAGGAAGCTGGGCCAGTCTCCCCCCGGCTCGCGGGGCGTGAAGTGCTGGAGCCGCTCGCGGGTGATCCGCAGCGGCGGCAGCGGGACGCCGTCCCCCACCACCGAGGGCAGCCAGGCGCCCGCGGTCACGACCGCCACGGGCGCCCGCCACTCGTCGCCGGTCGCGCTCGTCCGCACGGTCACACCGTCGCCGGTCGGCTCGACGCTCGCCGGCCCGGTGGAGAACCGGACCGACGCCCCCAGCTCGCCGGCCCGGCGCTGGAGGGTTCGCACGGTGAGGTCGGCCAGGCACCGTCCCGCCCCCGGGCAGTGCACGACCGTGCCCTCGAACCGCATGCCCGGCCACCGATCGGCCGCGCCCTGCGGCGTCAGGACCTGGTGCTCGACCTCGCACCGGCGCAGCGCATCGACGATCGGCGCGACGAGGCCCGGTGTCCCGTGGTCGAGCCCCCCGGTGCGTTCGAGCAGCCCCACCCCCGCATCGTCTTCGAGGTCGTGCCACAGCGGCAGAGCTTGCTGGGCCATCCGGACATAGCGGGGGTCCGGGTAGGCGTACCGGAAGATCCGGGTGGCCCCGTGGCTGCTGCCCCGCGTGTGCCCCTGCTCGAACTGCTCGACCAGCGCCACCGCCCGCCCCCGCCGCGCCAGCCACCACGCCGTGGCCGACCCCATCGCGCCGGCCCCGACCACCACGACGTCGACCGGCTCTGCCATTCACCGCAGCCAGTCGTGGAGCGCGGCCACCATCCGCCCGCATGCCCGGGCGGAGCGGCCCGGCGAGCGGGCGGCGGTCATCGACGCCAGACGTAACACCTGGCACGCCATCATCAGCGCCGCCATGTCGTCGGGACAGTGGGAGCGGACCGCCTCGGTGACCAGCGCAGCCGCGGCCGGCTCGCAGAAGCGCGGGGCGATGTGGCAGCCGAAGGCGAGCATCACCAGGTCGAACCGCCAGTCGCCGGGACCGGCGATCTCCCAATCGATCACGCCGGTGACCTCGTCTCCCTCGACCAGGACATTGCCGTGGTGGAAGTCGCCATGGACGATCGTCGTCTGCAGGATCTCGGCCCCCTCGCCCCGATCGAGCGCCGCGGCCAGCACCCGCGCGTCGCTCGGTTCGACGGGTGTGGTGGCGAGCCAGCCACGAGCGGTGGCGATGGCGTCCTCCCGCCACGGGCGGCGGCGCCCGCTGTCGGTGTCGTGGCGGCCGGCCAGGGAGATCAGCTGCGCCGCGTGGGTCAGCGTGAGCCGGCGGAGCACCTCGCCCGCCAGGCGCTCCTGCAGTGACCACACCGCGGTCCTGGTCGAACCGACTCCGAGGATGCGCGGGTTCGGGTATCCCCGATCGTGCAGGCGTGCCGCCATCTCCGCACCGGTCGCCCAGACCGGCTCCAAGGCAGGGTCCGGTTGCGCCTTGAGGACGAGCTTCTCACCGTCAGCCGTGGCGACGGCTACCGCGCCGAAGGTGCCGACTGCGAACGGGCCGATGATCGTGAGCCCCAGGGCCGCAGCGACGTCCCGGATGTGCTGTTCGACTGGCTCGTCGCCTTCCGGTCTCACGACCGTTCCCTGCCGACGGTGTACCCGCCGTCGGCGATGGCCTGGCTGAGCCGCCGGGCCCCGGCCTTGAGCACGCGCACGTGGTCACTCTCGTGGTCGCCCACCACCCGGCGGGTAGGCCCGACCATGGAGATGGCCGCCACGACGGGCCCGGCCGGTGACTCGCGCACCGGCACCGCGAGCGAGGACATGCCGAGCTCGGTCTCGTCGACGCTACGTGCGTAGCCCCGCTCGCGGACCCGGGCCAGCTCGGCCAGCAGCAGCTCGGGGACGACGATCGTGTAGCCGGTGCTGGGCGGGAGCCCGGCCCGCAGCCGGGCCTCGGCGAGCGCCGGGTCGAACGCGGCCAGCACCTTGCCGGCACTCGACCGGTGCAGGGGCGAGCGGCGGGAGTTGGTCGAGTAGCGCAGCGCCCGCTGGCCTTCCACGCGCTCGATGTACACGACGTCGGCCCCGGCCGGCACCCCCACCTGCACGGTCTCCCCCACGGCGTTGCGCAGCTCGACCAGGAGGGGAAGGGCCTGGTCACGGACCGGCGTGCGTTCGGTGGCCAGGTGGCCGTACTCGACCAGGCGGAGCCCCAACCGGTAGCCCCGGCTGGCGGTGCGATCGACGAAGCCCCGGCGGGCGAGCACCGCGCACGTGCGGTGGGCCGTGCTCTTGGCCACGCCGACCCGCCGGGCCAGCTCGCTCAGGCTCAGCTCGGGCGCCCGGGCCAGGGCGTCGATGATGTCCAGGGCGATGCCGACCGACTGCAGCGCGGGCCGCCCGGTCCCGGGCGCGCCGTCGCCGTTCTCGCCGCCGTCCTCAGCATGGTCCTGACGGCCGTCGTCGCCGAGCGCGCTCACCTGGCCCAGTGAACCACCTGCGCGAGGGTCCCGGTCAGTGGGGCACGCGCCCGCCGTTGACCAGGAGGGTCTGGCCGGAGACGAACGCCGCGTCGTCGGACAGCAGGTAGCAGAACGTGCCGAGCAGATCATCGGGGCGCATGACGCGGCCGAGTGGAGTGCGGCTCGGGTCGTAGGCGCCGAGCACGCCCGACCCCGGCGTGGGTGTGAAGCCCGGGGCCACGCAGTTGACGCGGATGCCCCGCGGTCCGAGCTCGTTGGCCAGCGCCCTGGTCATGCCGATCACCGCGCCCTTCGACGCCACGTAGTGCACGAAGCCGTGGGACCCGGTTACGGCAGTCTCGGAGGCGACGTTCACGATGCTGCCTCCCCGGCCGGCCATCGCGGCGGCGGCGGCCCGGGCGCACAGGAACGAGCCGCGCACGTTCACCGCGAACATCCGGTCCCACTCGTCCAGGTCGATCTCGTCGTAGGCCCGGCGCCCGACGAGCAGCGCCGCGCAGTTGACCAGGCCGTCGATCGCCCCGGCGGCCGCGAACACGCCGGCGACCTGGTCGGGGTCGCTCACGTCGCAGACGGCGTCCGCACCCTCGGCCAGGTCGAGCGTGATCGCCTCGGCCCGGCGGGACCGGAGCTCGGCCGCGAGCGCCGCGCCGATCCCTCGCGCCGCCCCGGTGACGACAACGCGCTTGCCCGCGACGCCGCCGTTCACGCTGCCGCTTCCGCGGCTCGGACGAGCTCGAAGAGCCCGGCATGGAGGCGCCCGTTGCTGGCCAGCACGTTGGCCAACCCGGGGCCGAGGTTGAGGGGCCCACCGTCGAGGTCCTCGCTGTGGCCGCCGGCCTCGGCGATCATCAGCGCGCCGGCGCCCACGTCCCAGGCGAAGGTGGCGTCACGTTCGACGAAGGCGTCGACGCGGCCGGCCGCCACGTAGGCGAGGCACAGGGCCGGGGATCCGACGCAGCGAACGGCTCGGCACTCGCCGCAGAGCGCCACCATGCGCCGCCCGAAGGCCGTGATCGCGTCCGGATCGTCCGACTGGATGCCGGTGCACACGAGGGACCGGTCGAGCGCGTCGGTGGCCGACACGGTCAGGCGGTCGCCGCCCAGCCACGCTCCCCCACCCCGCACGGCGGTGAACAGCTCCTCCCGGAAGGGGTCGAAGATGGCGCCCGCCGCCAGCCCGTCGTGGTCGCGCACGGCCACCGACGTGCAGGCGAACGGGATTCCGTGGGCGTAGTTCGAGGTGCCGTCGAGCGGGTCGACCAGCCATGTGGCGGCCGCCTCGCCGAGGGCGACGTCACCCTCCTCGCCGAGGATCGCATGGTCCGGGAACCGCTCGCCGAGGACGCCGACGATGGCCTCGTGGGCCGTCAGGTCCGCCCATGTGACGATCGATGTGCGCTCGCTCTTCTGCTCCACGAGCAGCGGGCGTCGCAGGCCCTCGACCAGGACGGCACCCCCGGCACGCGCCGCGGCGATCGCCCCCTCCAGCAGGTCGTCCGTAGTGGGCGTCATGCTCCCCAGGCTCCCACGCCGCCCGGACCGTCGTGGTTGACTGACCCGGTGCAGGTCGAGAAGGCCATCGTCTACGCCGAGAGGGACGGGTTCCGAGCCCTGGAGCTCGACGTCTACCGGCCCGACGCGTCCGCCGAGGGGGCACGACCCTTGCTCGTGTACATCCACGGTGGAGGCTGGCGCGTGAGCCACCGCAGCCGGGCACCCCGCGAGACGCGGGACTGGGCCCAGGGGTTCTTCGAGCGCCTGACCGACGCGGGCTTCGTGGTCGCCGCCCCCGGCTACCGCCTCAGTGCCGAGGCCCGCTTCCCCGCGCAGATCGACGACGTCGTCGAGGCGCTGCGCTGGCTCCACGAGCACGCCGGCGAGCTGGGCATCGTGCCCGGCCGCACCTACATGTGGGGCGCGTCCGCCGGCGGTCACCTGGCTGCGCTGGCCGCGCTGGTCGCCGGCGCGCCCCCGGTCGCCAGGGTGGTCTGCTGGTACCCGATCACCGACCTGCTCGCGCTCGACCAGACCGCCGACGACACGTTCGAGGCCCACCTGCTCGGCGGCCCGATCGGCCAGCACGCCGACCTGGCGCGCGCGGCCAGCCCGGTGACCTACGTGCGCGGGGACGCGCCGCCGTTCCTGCTGCAGCACGGCGAGGACGACACGTGGGTGCCGCACGACCAGAGCGTCCGCCTCGCGGAGGCGCTCCGAGCCGCGGGCGCGCCGGTCGAGCTGGAGAGCATCCCGGGCGCAGACCACTTCTTCGCCGGCGCGGCCGACGTCGAGGCCATCTTCGAGCGCGCCCTCGCGTTCCTCACACATCAGGGACCCTGATGTCTCGGTACAGTGCGGGCACAGTTCCCGTGCATGGGCGGGCCGGTCACAGCGAGGGGGGTCGACCGTGACGACGACAGACGAGATCACGTTTCCCGGGCCAGAAGAGATCGAGGGATTCTGGAACCTGGACAAGATGCACGCGCCCCGGCCGGTGACACCGCTCTCGTTCGATCTGGTGGTGCGCACTCTGGCCGAGGGGTTCACCAAGGCGCAGGCCGAGTACGACTGCCCGATCATGGTGAGCACCAAGGAGATCAACCACTACTTCTACGTCGCGTTCCACCCGATTCCCGACGAGGCCGAGATCGCGGACCGGATGACCCGCTACCACGGCAAGCTCGCCGAGATGGTGCCGGGTGTCGGCAAGACATGGGACGAGGAGTGGAAGCCGGAGGTCATCGCCAGCAACGTCCCGCTCAAGACCGCCGACTGGTCGGCGCTGAGTGACAGCGAGCTGGTCGCCAAGCTCGACGAGCTCACCGACCAGATGCGGCACCAGTGGTGGATCCACGGCCACATCAACTTCGTCCTGCTCTCCAGCAGCGCGTTCTGCGACCTCTACGACGCGGCC
>DASRJN010000442.1:0-10912 GCA_035649455.1 Acidimicrobiales bacterium | reverse complement strand
GCTAGCCCCAGACCTCCTGGGCCACCTCGACGACGAGGCGGAGCTTGGCCACCTGCTCGTCGTAGCTGAGCTTGTTGCCCTCCACGGTGGACGAGAAGCCGCACTGGGGGGACAGGCAGAGCTGGTCGAGGTCGAGGTAGCGGGACGCCTCGTCGATGCGGCGCTTGAGCGTGTCCTTGGACTCCAGCGCCGGCTTCTTGGTGGTGACCAGGCCCAGGACCACCTGCTTGCCGGGAGGCACGAAGCGCAGGGGCTCGAACCCGCCCGAGCGGGCGTCGTCGTACTCCAGGAAGAAGCCGTCCACCGCCAGCTCGCCGAACAGGGCCTCGGCCACGAAGTCGTAGCTGCCCTCGGCGGCCCACGAGGACTGGTAGTTGCCGCGGCACATGTGGGTGGTGACCCGCAGGCCCTCGGGCCGGTCCGCCAGGGCCGCGTTGATCTGGCGGATGTAGCGCAGGTGCTGGTGCTCGGCGTCGTCGCCCCGGGCCTCCAGCATGGCCCGCTGGGCGGGGTCGTTGAGGTAGGCGAGGCTGGTGTCGTCGAACTGCAGGTAGCGGCAGCCCATGGCCGCCATGGCCGCCACCTGGTCGGCGTAGGCGTTGCTCAGGTCGTCCCAGAACAGGTCGATGTCGGGGTAGACGTCGGGGTCCAGCGACGCCGGGCCGCCCCGGTAGTGGACCATGCTCGGCGACGGGATGGTCAGCTTCGGCGTGGCCGTGGTGACCATCTCCTGCAGCGCCACGAAGTCGGCGGCGAAGATCGGCTCCTGCAGGCTGATCCGCTGGTCGACGACCAGGGCGGGTGCCTCGAAGGACAGCTCGCCCTGGTCGTCGCGGAACGCGACCCGCAGCTTCTCGTCGCCGGGATGGACCCCGCCGAGCCGGTAGATGAAGTCCATGTGCCACGACGCCCGGCGGAACTCGCCGTCGGTGGCGGACTGGAGGCCGACGTCCTCCTGCATGCGGACGACGTCGGCGATGGCGCGGTCCTCGATGGCCCGCAGCTCGGCCGCGGTGATCCGCCCGGCGGCGGCGTCGTCCCGGGCCTGATGCACCTCCGGCGGGCGCAGCAGGCTGCCGACGTGGTCGGCTCGGAACGGCGGTTCGGTGCGGGACGCCATGGCATCAGCCTCCGGTATCGGCGATGAGCGCGTCGACGTCAGGCTCGGATTCGGCGATGCCCTGGTCGACCATGAGCTGGGCCGTGTTCTCGATGGAGTCCACGTTGAGGTCGGTCTGCCACAGCGGCAGGACGACGTCGGCCAGCACGTCGGGCGGGATCTGGGTGTAGTTGGCGATGGCCTGACGAGCCTCGTCCGGGTTCTCGGTGGCGTACTCCAGCGAGCGGTTCATGGCCCGCACGAACGCCTCGACCACGTCGGGGTTCTCCTGGAGGTACGAGTCGGACGTGAAGTAGGTGGCGACGGTCATCTCGGGCTCGGTGGCCACGCGGTCGTAGATGATCATGCGCTGCCCGGCGTTCTTGCCGGTCGTGACGAACGGCTCGACCAGGCCGGCCGCGTCGATCTGGCCCGCCTCCAGCTGGCCCACCATGTCGGGCAGCGGCACCTCCACGAAGTTGAGCGTCGAGGTGTCCACACCCTCGCTGTCCAGCGCGGCCGTGACCGTGAGCTGGCTGATGTTGTTCAGCGTGTTGATGGCGATGGTCTTGCCCTCGAGGTCGGCGGGCTCCTGGATGTCGCTGTCGCCCTTGACCGCGATGGCGGCGGTGTCGTTCTCCGCGTCATCGGTGGCCTGGATGCCCTGGGAGATGATCTTCACCGGCAGGTCCTGGGTCTGGGCCAGCATCAGCGACACCACGTTGGAGAAGCCGAGCTCCTGGTCGCCGGCCATCACCGCGGGGATGATGGCCGCGCCACCCTGGGCGATCACCGGCTCGACCTCGAGGCCCTCCTCCTCGAAGAACCCCTTGTCGATGCCCAGGTAGAGCGGTGCCACGTCCACCACCGGCACGACGCCCACCTTGATGCTGGTCATCTCCTGGGACGTGGTGTCGGTCGTCTGTGACGCCTCGTCCCCCCCGTCGTCGTCGTCCCCGCATGCGGCGGCGAGTAGTGCGAACGCGCCGACGAGCGCGATGGCCCGCCACGCTGAATGCCCCTTCATCTGTTCCCCCTCTTGTCTGGATGAGCTTCGCTCACAGCTGACGTTCGAGCCGGTCGAGCACCTGCATCGCCGGGAGGCATTGCGCGACCGACGCGGCCGGCTCGCGCCCCTCGCGCACGGCGGCCACGAACTCGCGGTCCTGGTTCTCGATGCCGTCGGTGGCCACGCCCAGGCCCGACAGGTCGACCGGCTTGTCCTCGCCGTCGACCAGGTCGTCGTAGACCGCCACGTAGGTCCCGGTGTCGCCGATGTAGCGGAAGGTGGTGCCGAGCGGCCCGTCGTTGTTGAACGACAGCGCCAGGCTGCACAGCGCGCCGGACGGGGACCGCAGCCCGACGGTCATGTCCATGGCGATGCCCAACGTGGGATGCGGCGGCCCCTGCTGCGCCCAGGCGCCCGAGGGCACCTCGCCGGTCTGGTGGATGAACAGGTCGACCGTGTGGCACGCGTGGTGCCACAGCAGGTGATCGGTCCACGAACGCGGCCGGCCCAGCGCGTTCTTGTTCTCGCGCCGGAAGAAGAACGTCGTCACCACCAGGTGCTGCAGCGAGAGGTCGCCGGCGGCGATCCGCTGGTGGACCCACTGGTGGCTGGGGTTGAAGCGGCGGGTGTGGGCCACCATGGCCGTGACCCCGGTCCGGCGCTGCGCGGCCACGACCGCCTCCGCGTCGGCCAGGTTGTCGGCCATGGGGATCTCGACCAGCATGTGCTTCCCCGCCTCCATCACCGCCTGGGCCTGCGCCGCGTGCAGGGGCGTGGGGCTGGCGAGGACGACGGCGTCCACGTCGGACCGGTCCAGCTCGGCGGCGAGGTCCAGGCCGTGGCGCGCGACGCCGTGCTCGGCGGCGAAGGCGGCGGTGGCCTCAGGGTCGCCGCCCACCAGCGCGACCAGCGCGGCCCCGTCGACGCGGGACAGCGCGTTCGCGTGCTTGGCGGCGATGGCGCCCTCCCCCACGAGGACGACCTTCACGGGATCGGCCATGTCCGTACCCCACTCCCTCCCTTGGCGACGGAGTGTTGTGCACAATACTGTTGACGATCTGTCCCGTCACCCCTGTCGAGGACCCATCGATGGCGATCGCACCCCCAGTGACCGACCGACTGCGCGACGACATCCTGGCCGGCGCCTTCCCGCCCGGTGAACGGCTGATCGAGCTGCACCTGACCGAGCGTTACGGCGTCGGGCGAGCCGCCATCCGCGCCGCCCTGGTCGAGCTCGACGCCGAGGGGCTGGTGCAGCGGGAGGCCAACCGGGGCGCCACCGTCCGCCGCATCAGCGTGGCGGAGGCGGTCGAGATCACCCAGGCCCGCGCCGCGCTGGAGGGCCTGATCGCCCGGCTCGCGGCCGAGCGGGCCACCGAGGCCGAGCGGGAGGACCTGCGCGCGCTGCTCGCCGACATGACCGAGGCGGTGGCGGAGGGGGACAGCCTCAGCTACTCCAAGCTGAACCGCCGGCTGCACGGGTCGCTGTGCACGATCGCCCGCCACCGGGTGGCCGACGATCTGGTGGCCAACCTGCGCAATCGGGCCGCGCACCACCAGTTCCGGCTGGCTCTGGTCCCCGGCCGGGCGCAGGAGTCGCTGGGCCAGCACGGCGCCATCGTGGAGGCGGTGACGGCCGGCGATGGGCCGGCCGCCGAGGCGGCCATGCGCGACCACCTGGCCTCGGTCATCGACGTACTGCGCCACTGGGAAGCGTTCGAGCCGCGGCCGCTCTAGCGGGCCTGGCGGCTACCCCGCCACTCGCCGCAAGTGCTCGGTGGTGGCGGCGGTCATGGTGGGCTCGACGCCGAGCTCCTCCAGCAGCGCGGCCGCGGCCTCCATCTCGTGGACGCGGCGGGCCGCGTGGCGCGGGGTCCCGTCCACCAGGCGCCGGACGAACGCCTCGTCGGCCGCAGTGAGCTGGGCCACGATGTTGTCCCACGTCTCGCCAGCCAGGCCCGCGGCCTCGGCGGCGCGCATCGACTCCATCACCACTGCGGTCAGGCCCTTGACCACGATGCTGCGCAGCAGCTTGCGGGTGGCTGCGGCGCCCGCCTCCTCCCCCGCGTGCTCGACCGGCATGCCGAGCGGCGCCAGCAGCGCGACCACCTTCCCGGCCGCGGGGCCGGACACCAGCGCGGGGGTGCGCAGCCCGAGGCCCGCCACGGGCGCCATGAGCGCCACGTCGGCGAAGCCGAGGCCGGCGGCGACAGCCTGCGCGGCCAGGTCCCGCTTGAGGCCGGCCGAGGCCGTCGCCAGGTCGGCGTAGACCGAGCCCGCGGGGATGGCGTCGAGCGCCTGGGCCAGCGCTTCGGGGGCGTCGGCCGCGCCTGTCACCGCGAGAACCAGCCCGGCACCCTCGGCCGCGGCCCGCGGATCGTCGTGTCGAGAGACGTCCGGCGGCGTCACCACCGGGGCCGGGTCGTAGCCGTCGACCGCCAGGCCGGCGGCCGCCAGATCGGTGGCGATGGCCGACCCGGCCTCGCCCAGCCCGAACACGCACACCTTCATCCGCCGTCCTCCACCCCGAGATCGGCCAGCACAGCCCGCAGGCCGTAGATGTCCATCCCCAGCTCCCCCGCGGCGAGGCGGGCGCGGGTGGCGTCCTCGCGGGCCACCCGCCGGCGGCCCTGGTCGAGGGCCCACTCGGCCTCGCCGCACGGCACGACCACCACGCCGTCGTCGTCGGCACACACCACGTCGCCGGGCGAGACCACCACGCCCCCCAGCACCACCGGCACGTTGACCGAGCCCGGGCTGGCCTTGACCGTGCCCTCGCACGACACATGGCGCGCCCACACCGCGAAGCGCATGGCCCGCAGCTCGGCCGTGTCGCGCACGCCGGCATCGATCACCAGCGCCCGCACACCCCGCGCCATCAGCGACGTGGCCAGCAGCTCGCCGAACATGCCGTGAGTCGACGGTGCAGTGGTGGTCACGACCAGCACGTCGCCGGCCTGGCACACCTCGACCGCGGCGTGGACCATGAGGTTGTCGCCCGGGTGGCAGGACACGGTCACCGCCGGACCGGCCAGGCGGGTGTCCTGCTGGATGGGCCGGAGCTCGGGACCGGCGAAGCCCCGCCGGCCGATGGCCTCGTGCACCGTGGCGGTGCCGAGGGCGGCGAGAGCGGCGACGGTGCCCGGATCGGGCCGGTCGATGGTGCGGACCACCTGATGGCGGCCGGTCATGGGGTGGCCCCTTTCGCCAGGCGGGGATAGACGCGGCGGGCGTTGCCCTCGAAGATCTTGGCCCGGTCGGCCTCGCTCAGCCCCGCGGCGTCGAGGTAGCGGCGGGTGTCGTCGTAGTGGTGGCCGGTCTCGGGATCCACCCCCCGCACCGCCCCCACCATCTCGGACGCGAACAGCACGTTGTCCGCCGGGATCACCGCCACCAGGCAGTCGATGCCGGCCTGGTGGTACACGCAGGTGTCGAACCACACGTTGCCCAGCAGCGCCTCGTCCAGCGGCGGCCGGCCCATGTCCTGGGCGAGGCCCCGGAAGCGCCCCCAGTGGTAGGGCACCGCGCCGCCGCCGTGCGGGATGACCAGCCGCAGGTCGGGGAAGTCGGCGAACAGGTCCGAGGTCAGCAGCTGCGTGAACGCGGTGGTGTCGGCCCCGAGGTAGTGCGACCCGGTGGTGTGGAAGTGCGGGTTGCAGGCCGCGCTCACGTGCACCATGGCGGGGGCGTCCAGCTCGCACAGCACCTCGTACAGCGGGTACCAGAAGCGGTCGGGCAGCGGCGGCCCGTCCCAGTAGCCGCCCGACGGGTCGGGGTTGAGGTTGGCGCCTACGAAGCCCATCTCCTCGACGCACCGCCGCAGCTCGCGAACCGACGGCTCGATGGGGGCGCCCGGCGATTGCGGGAGCTGGCACACGGGTGCGAAGTTGTCGGGGTACAGGTCGCACACCCGGCGGATCAGCTCGTTGCAGTGCTCGCTCCAGAACCGGCTGGTGTGGGCGTTGCCCTCGTGGTGGCCCATCCACGACGCCCGCGGCGAGAACAGCGTGAGGTCGGTCCCCCGCTCCCGCTGGAGGCGCAGCTGGGCGCCCTCCAGGGTCTCGCGGATCTCGTCGTCGCTGATGGCGACGGTGCCCTTCTCGCCCACGTGGTCGGGATCGGCGGCGAGCGCGGCCCGCTGGGCCTCGCGGTAGTCGCCCAACTGGCGGGGAGCGGTCGTGTAATGGCCGTGGCAGTCGATGATCATGGCCAGTCGCTCACACAGTCTCGCCGATCATTGTGAACAATCCTGTCAACAGGATACCCTCGGTCGTGATGCCGTCTCGCCGTGACTACGACGACATCCCGGGCACCATCGTGTTCGACGGCCGCCAGGCGCGCCGCGGCTACGTGCTGAACAAGTTCCTCATGTCGCTGAACCAGCCCGCCAACCGCGAGGCCTTCAAGGCCGACGAAGCCGCCTACCTCGACAGTTTCGCCCTGGACGACGAGCAGCGCGAAGCCGTCCTCGGTCGCCAATGGCTGCGGCTGCTGGAGGTGGGCGGCAACGTCTACTACACGTACAAGCTCGCGGCCTGCGACGGCATGACGTTCCAGGACCTCGCGGGCGAGCAGACGGGCATGTCGGCCGAGGACTTCGCCCAGATGATGCTGTCGGGCGGCCGCTCGCCGGAGGACCGGCCCTGATGGCCGCGGTGGCTGGGGGCGTCGGCTGCTCGCACGTGCCCGCGGTCGGCGCGGCCATCGACAAGGCCCGCACCGGCGAGCCCTACTGGGCGCCCTACTTCGCCAAGCTGGAGCGGGCCCGGCGCTGGATCGCCGAGGTCGACCCCGACGTCTGCATCGTGGTCTACAACGACCACGCCAACGCCTTCTCGCTGGAGGTCATCCCCACGTTCGCGCTGGGGCTCGCCGACGAGTTCCCGCCGGCCGACGAGGGCTACGGCCCCCGACCGGTGCCGGTGGTGCAGGGCCACCCGGAGCTGGCCTGGCACCTGGCCGAGTCCCTGATCCTGGACGAGTTCGACCTCACGCTGGTCAACGAGATGCCGGTCGACCACGGGCTGACCGTGCCGCTGTCGGTGATGTTCGGCCAGCCCGAGGCGTGGCCGTGCCCGGTGATCCCCCTGTGCGTGAACGTGGTCCAGTACCCGCCGCCGACCGGGCACCGCTGCTACCAGCTGGGCCAGGCGCTGCGGCGGGCGCTGGAGTCCTACGAGGGCGCGGAGCGGGTGGTCGTGTTCGGGACCGGCGGGCTGTCGCACCAGCTCCAGGCCGAGCGGGCCGGGTTCATCAACGTCGACTTCGACACCGCGTTCCTCGACCACCTGGTGGACGACCCCGAGGCCGTGGCCGCCATCCCCCACCTCGACTACCTGCGCGACGCCGGCTCGGAGGGCATCGAGCTGGTGATGTGGCTGGTGATGCGCGGCGCGCTCGGTCCCCGGGTGCGCGAGGTCTACCGCGCCACCCACCTGCCCACCTCGAACACGCACAACGGCCTGCTCATCCTCGAAGAGGCGAGCTGACCACAAGGCCCCAGCTCGTCCCGGGCCAGGGACGAACGGCCCGCTCGCGGGTGACGAGGCGCCCTGCCCAGGCGCGAGCGCGGGGCGCATCCTGAGGGTGCGGGGCAGAGCTTTCCCGCCCCGCTCAGCTAGGCCAGAGGTACCACCATGAGCCTGATCACACCGTCCGAACCGGTCGAGGCGGTTCCGGAGGGCGCGGTTCCCGCGCCCCCGCGTGATCGCAAGCGTCGCGGGCTGATCGCCGCGCTCGTCACCGCCATCGCCGTGATCGCGGCGCTGGTGGCGGTCATCGCGTGGCCCGACGACGGCGACGACGCCGTCACGACCGAGCCCACCACCACCGTGACCGCCGCGGCGCCGACCACGGAGACACCGACCACCGCCGCGCCTTCCACCACCGCCCCGCCGACGACCGCGGCACCCTCCACCGCCCCGCCGGCGGTGGACACCACCACCGCTGTGTTCCCCTCGGCGGGTGCGCCCCGCTACGACGATCCCGTCGCCGCGGCCCGGGCGTTCGCCGTCGACTTCGTCGGGTTCACCGATCCCGTCGTCGGCGCCTACCGGGCGGGTGACAGCCGCTCCGGCGAGGTCGAGGTGCGGGCCAAGAGCACCGGCCCCGCCACCACCGTCATAGTCCGCCGGCTCGGCCCCGACGGCTCCTGGTGGGTGATCGGGGCGGCCACAGACACCGTGACCGTGACCTCCCCCGCGGCCGGCGAGGTCATCGCCAGCCCCGTGGCCGTGACCGGCAGCGCCCTCGCCTGGGAGGGCAACGTCCAGGGCGAGATCCGCCAGGACGGCAGCCGGGCGCCGCTGGGCACCGGCGTGTTCACCGGCGGCGGCGACGTGGTGCGGCCCTTCTCGGGCGCCATCAGCTTCACGACCCCGAGCCGGCCGTATGGCGCCCTCGTCCTCGTGACCCACTCGGCCGAGGACGGCCGGGTCTGGCAGGCCACCGTGCTGCGCGTGGCCTTCGATCGGTAGGAGGCGGCATGACCAAGTCCATCGTCGTCGGCGTGGACAGGTCCCCCAACTCGGCCGCCGCGCTGCGCTGGGCCTACGCCGGTTCCCAGCGCCGCGGCCGCCGGGTGCTGGCCCTGTACGCCTGGGGCTTCATCCCGCCCGGCCACGCCGGGGGCGACCACACCTTCGACGCCGGCTACACCACGGCCCGGGCCCGGGACGAGCTGGCCGCGTTCGTCACCCAGGCCCTCGGCTCGGAGGCGGCCCGTGATGTCCAGCAGCGGGCCTCGTACGCGTACGCGCCGACCGCGCTGCTGGCGGCGGCCGGCTACGGGGAGCTGCTGGTGGTCGGCGCCTGCGGGACCAGCGGGCTCCGCAGCCTGCGCCTGGGCTCGGTGAGCCGGCATCTGTTGCACCACGCCCAGCGGCCGGTGGCCGTGATCCCGCCCATCGAGCGGTGCACGCTGAGCCGTATCGTGGCCGGCTTCGACGGCTCCGGGAGCGCCCGGCGCGCGCTGACGTGGGCCGCCGACGAGGCCCGCCGGCGCGGCGCCCGGCTCGACGTCGTGCAGGCCTGGCATGTCCCCTACTCCGTGGCTGCGCCCGTGTCCGGCTACTCCGTGGTGGCCGGCGCCCTGGAGTCGACCGCGCGCTCGGACATCTGCGACGCACTGGCGGCACCCGACCTCGCCGATCTCCCCGTCCCGGCCACGCCGGTCGTGGTGCAGGGCCCGGCGGGGCCCGCCATTCTCGACGCCGCCGAGGGCGCCGACCTGATCGTGCTCGGCACCCGCGGCCTCGGCACCGTGGCCGGCGCCCTGCTGGGCTCGGTCACCCACCACGTCGTCCACCACGCGACCCGGCCGGTGGTGGTCGTCCCGTGACGCTGCGCCCGCGTCTGGCCCGACGGCCGGGGCGGGCGTGACATTCGGCCCTACTGGCGCCCCAGACGTGTTCTTACCGTCGAAAGCAGCCGGGTCGGGGGATCCGGCGATGAACGGAGGCGGTTCCGATGAGCGTCACGGACCTGACCAAGCCCACTCCACCTACCACCGACAACGGCGACGGGGGCGGCGTCCGCGTGCGGCGCCGGACCATCGACCTGCTCCTCATCGGCATGGGCGTGATCGCCGCCATCGTGTTCGCGGTGGCCGGGGGCCTGCTGACGTGGGGCTCGAACTTCGCCGAGGACTACGTGCACGACGAGCTCTCGTCGCAGAACGTGGTGTTCCCGGACGCGGCCAGCCTGCGGGACGACGGCCGCGACGACCTCGTGAAGTTCGCAGACCAGCAGGTCACGACCGGCGCCGAGGCCGAGGCGTACGCCAGCCTGATCGCCACCCACATGGAGGGCATCGCCGGCGGCCAGACCTACTCCGAGATCGACGACCGGGGCGCGGCCCAGGCCGTCACCGATGCCCAGGAGTCCGGGGCCAGCCCCGCGGAGATCGCCGAGCTGCAGGCCACGGCCAACCAGCTCAAGGGCCAGCGGGACAGCCTGTTCCGGGGCGAGACCCTGCGGGGGCTGCTGCTCACCAGCTTCGCCTGGGCCCGGATCGGCGAGATCGCAGCCATCGCCGCCTCGGTCGCCTTCGCCGGCGCCGTGGTGATGACCGGCCTCGTGATCGCCGGGATCTTCCACCTCGTGCGCCGCCCCAGCTGAGCGCGTCACAGTTCGGATGGTGGCCGGGACCCACGCCCCGGCCATCATCCGCGTCTAGGGGCGATCGGCGCGGCGGTGGAGGCCGGCGACGCGTTCGACCGATGCGACGTCCAGCGGGGGACCACCGCGGCGCTCGGCCTCGGCGGCGAGGGGGGCCAGGGAGGCCCGCCAGGGCAGGGCATGGGGACGCGGGCCGCGGGGCCCGGAGGAGCTGATGAACGTCAGCCCCGCGGCCTCACCCGCGGCGGCGCCAGCGGCCGCCGGGCGCCTCGACCAGCACCCGCGGCCGGGCGGGGTCGGGCCGGCCCGGGCCACCTTCGGGCCACACCGGGGTAGGCCGGCCGTCCCCACCATGAGCCGCAGGCTGACCCAGTCCTCGGACGGCAGGCCGGCGTAGCCCCGGGCCCGCAGCAACGTGAGCATGCGCGGGTTGGTCACCAGGACGTCGGCCTCGAGGTTGGGCACGCCCGGGCCGACGCCATCCCCAGCTCGCCGTCGCCGTCGCTCAGCCGCTCGTAGTTGGCCTCGCCCACGATGCGGCCGCCGGCCTCGACGGCCACGACCCCGAACCCGCCCCGGCCCTCGACGGTGGCGAGTCGCTCGCAGAAGGCCCGGTCGGGCACGAAGGTGGAGAAGAAGCGCAGGTGGCGGTCCTCGTCGGACAGCGTCCGGTACAGCGCCACCAG
>DASRJN010000441.1:0-13471 GCA_035649455.1 Acidimicrobiales bacterium | reverse complement strand
AGCCCGGGGTCGAGGCCGGCGAGGGTGAACGGGACGACACCGACCTTGGAGGCGGCGGCGCCTTCGCCGGCCGGGCCGTAGAGACGCACGCCGGGGACCTGGCTCAGGTGGTCCTCGGCGTAGGCCGTGAGCCGCTGATCGTGGTGGGCGATGCGGTCGAGGCCGGCTTCGGCCAGCCGCGTGACCGCGGCAGCCAGGGCGACGGCGCCCACCACGTTGGGGCTGCCGCCCTCCTCCCGGTCGGGGAGGTCGGCCCACACCACCTGGTCGGCCGTGACCGCCCGGACCGTGCCGCCGCCGGGCCGGTGGGGGCGGGGGAGGAACACGTCGCGCCGGCCGATCAGGGCGCCGGTGCCGAAGGGGGCGTAGGCCTTGTGGCCCGACAGGGCCACGAAGTCGAGGTGCCCGGGATCGTCGTGGGGGCGCATGTCGATGGGGCGGTGGGCGGCCAGCTGGGCGGCGTCGACCAGGATGAGCCCGCCGGCTGCGTGGACCCGGGCCGCGAGGTCGTGGACCGGGGGGACCACTCCGGTCACGTTGGACGCGCCGGTCACCGCCAGCAGCGCCACCCGGCCGGCATGGCGGGCCAGCCGGCGGTCGAGGTCCTCCTCGTCCAGCGTGCCATCGGGCCGGGCGCGCACGGCCACGGTCCGGGCCCGGGCCCGCCACGGCAGGTCGTTGGAGTGGTGTTCGAGCTGGGTGGTCAGCACGACCGAGTCGGGCTCGATCGCCAGCGATCCCGCGAGCAGGTTGACGGCATCGGTCGTGTGCCGCCCGAACACGACCGTGTCGCGGTCGGGGTCGGCGCCGACGAAGCTGCCTACCACCCTCCGGGACCGCTCGTAGGCGGCAGTGCTGGCCCGCGACTTGTAGCCGGTGCCCCGGTGGACGCTGGAGTACAGCGGCAGCAGCTCGGCCACCGCGTCCGTCACCCGGCGCAGGGCCGGCGTGGTCGCCGCGTGGTCGAGGTTCACATACGGGACCCGGGCCCCGCCCAGGACCGGGACCGCCTCGTCGATCCCCACCACCTCGGCCCGAGGGATCGGAGGATGCTCCGCCGGCCGGACGAGCGTGCTCGCCGCGGCCCCGCCGCCCACCGCATGTTCCATGCGGTGAGCGTGGGCAGGTGCCCGTTATCGAACCGCTACCGGGCGATGGTGTCGCGGCGGGGCCTGGGCATGCGATCCTGTCCGCCGAGGAGAGGCCATGGTGCGCAGCGAGTCACCGCCCAACGTCGCCCACGCTGTCGTGCGCTCGGGCGTGCTCGGCCGGCTGGACGCCCGCTGGGACCGCACCGTCACCACCGTCGTGGCCGGGGCCGGGTTCGGCAAGTCGGTCGCCCTGGGCCAGGCCCTGCGGGCCAACCGGGCCCGGCCCCGCGGGATCGAGGGCTGGCTCTCGTGCCGGGCCGGGTGCGAGAGCCCCGAACGCCTGGCGGCCTCGGTGGAGGACGCCTTCGCCGCCGGGCCGGGGCAGGGCCCGCCGCTGGCCCGGCTGTTCGCGGTGGTGACCGACCGGGCGCCGCTGCATGTCTCGCTCGTGCTCGACGACGTCGAGTTGCTACCCGATCCGGGGGTCGGCTGCATCGACGAGCTGCTGCGGCGGGCGCCGGCGAACCTCCATCTCGTGCTGTGCGGGCGCCGGCTGCCCGAGTTGGCGCTGGCCCGGTTCCGAGCGGCCGGGGACATCGCGGAGATCGACGCCGACGCGCTCCGCTTCGACGATGCCGAGGTGGGCGCCCTGGCCGCCAACCTCGGCGCGGCGCCGCCCGAGCTCGACCTGGCCGGCTGGCCTGCGCTGGTGCGGCTGGCGCTGGTGTCGCCCCGGCGGTCGGTCGACGAGTACCTGTGGGAGGAGGTGATCCGCTCGCTCGGGCCCGACGACCGCGTGGTGCTGCTGGCCCTGTGCCTGCTCGGGCCGTCGCGGCTCGACGAGATCGAGGCGGTCATCGAGCGGCCCTTCGACCACGAGGGCTTCCTGGCCCGGGCCCCGCTCGTCCACCGGATCGGTGACCGTCTGGTGGCCCACGACCTGTGGACCCCGTATCTGGAGGCACTGGGTACGCCGTTCGACGTCGCCGCCATGTCGCAACGGGTGATCGCCGCCGTGGCCGCCCGGGGCGACCCGATCGCGGCGGGTGCCATCGCCCTGCGTCTGGGCGACGACGAGGCCCTGGACCGCGCCACGGTCGACCTGGTGCGCAGCACGCTGGGGAGCCTGCCCGTCGACGTGGCCGAGGCCTGGCTGGCCGCCCGCCGCCCGGCGCGCCCGAACGGCGAGGTTCCCCCGGCGACCGAGCTGTTGACCTGCGCGCTGGCCCACGCTCGGGTCACGTCGGAGCCGTCGAACGCGACGCTCGACGCGCTGGCCGACCGCTTCCGCGACACCGGCGACCCGGTGGGCGAAGGCGTCGCCATCGCCCTGGCCGCGCTCGCCGCCAACGCGCGGGACGACTTCGGCCACCTGCTCATGCTCGCGGTCCGGGCGCGGGGGCTGGCCGACGAGAGCGACGAGCCCATCCTGAACCTGCTGGTGACCGCGGTCGACGCGGCCGCGGCCGCGGTCGAGGGTGACATCGACCGCGCCCTGACGCTGCTGGCCCGGCCGGCGCCGGGGCTGCCCCCGGCCGAGGTGCCCGGGGCTCTCACCCGCTTCCACTGGCACATGCTGGTGCTCGCCGGGCGGGCGTCCGAGGCGGCCGCCCTGGTGGCCGGCCGGGACGCGGTCCGGGGCATGGACAGTCCAAAAGAGCTCTACGGGGTGGCCCGCTGGCTGGACGGCGACCCCTCGGGGCTCGCCGCCCTCGCCGGCGACGCGACCCCGGACCGTTACTTCCGGCTCGGCGACCGGGACCGCTTCGAGCGGGCGGCGCTGACCGCAGTGCTGGCGGCGTCGGCCGATCAGGTCGGGATGGTGCACGACGCGCTCGAGGAGCTCGCCACGTCGCCTTTCGCCACCGCGGCCGGGCCGGACGGCGCCCAGGTGGCCGTGGCCCGGGCGTGCGGGGCGGTGGTCGACCACGACGACGGTCGGGCCGAGGCTGTGATCGCGGACTTCCTGGCGGCCGGGCCGCGGGACCGGGTGACCGACACGTTCCTGCGCCGCACCCCGGCCGTCCCCTATGTGTGCTCGCCCGAGCTGCGGCGCGACTGGGACGCGACCAGCGTCGGGCCGTCCCAGCGCCAGGCGCTGGCCGCCGCCCGGCTCCTGGTCGACGCCCGCGCCGGCCGGGTCGCCGCCCGGACCGCCGTGTCGCCGCCGGCGGTGACCACCGCGCTGCCGCTGGCGTGGTCGGTGGAGCTGGCCTGCCGGGCCGCGGCCTCGGGCCAGGCGTGGGGCTCGGACCTCGCCGTGGTGCTGGCCGACCTGTTCGGCGAGGGCGTGATCAGGGAGGTGACCCGGTGGCTGGACGGCCCCGACGCCGCGCTGCGCCGCGGGGCGGCGGCGGTGCTGCGGGCTTTGCCGGCCCGGCCCGCGGCCGTGGTCCGCATCCGCGTGCTGGGGTCACTGGAGGTCCGCTCGGACGGCCGCGCCGTCGACGCGCCCGAGGTTCACCGCACCCGGGTGCGCGAGCTGTTGAGCCTGCTGGTGGCCGAGCGCACGGTGAGCCGGGACCGGGTCGTCGACGTGGTGTGGCCCGACCTCGACCCGAGCCGGGGCCGGGCCAACCTGCGTGTGACGCTGCGCCACCTCCAGCGGGTGCTGGAGCCGGACCGGGCCCAGGGGTCGTCGCCGTACTTCGTGCGAGGCGACACCCAGCTGCTCCAGCTGGCCGACGTGCCCGGCCTGGAGGTCGACCTGTGGGAGGCGGAGGACCACCTGGCCCGGGCCGAGGCCGCCCGCCGCGAGGGCGACGCCGCCCGGAGGATCGAGCACCTGCGGGCCGCCGCCGGCCTGTGGCACGGTCGCGCCCTGCCCGACCTCGACCGGGTTGCCGAGCTCGACCACGTCTCCCGCCACCTCGAGACCCGGCTGGCGGAGGCCGCCGTCACCCTGGGCGAGCTGGAGCTGGTGGGCGGGTCCGCCCGCGCCGCCGCCACCCTGGCCGAGCGGGTGCTGGCGTCGGACCCCTATGGCGAGCGGGCCCACCGATTGGCGGTCGCGGCGCACATGCAGGCGGGCGACCGGTCGGCCACCGCCGCGGCGGTCGATCGGCTCACCGGCATGCTGGCCGAGCTGGGGGCGCCGGCCGAGCCGGCGACCGAGATCCTTCTGCGCAACGCGGCCGACTGGGCCGCGCCGGTCACCACCCGGCCGGGAGCCATCCGACCGTGACCGAGCGGGGGTGCCAGACTGCGCGGATGCACGAGTACCGCCTCCGAGCGCACAACACGGCGACGGCGTCGACCAACCGGATCCACGACGACACGGTGGCGCGGGAGTACGGGTTCGGAGGCGGGCTGGTGCCGGGAGTGGACGTGTACGCCTACATGACCCACGTCCCGGCCGAGGCCTGGGGCGAAGACTGGCTGGCGCGGGGCACGATGCGGGCGCGGTTCCTGACCCCGGTGTACGACGGCGACGAGATCGTGGTCCTTCCCGGCGAGCCGGTGCTCGACGCCGGGGGCGGGACGAGCGTGGCGCTGGAGGTGCGCAACGCCGCCGGTGACACCTGCGCCACCGGCGAGGCCGGGCTGCCGGCCGAGGGCGTGCCCGCTCCGCCGCCCCACTGGTCGGTGGTCGAGCCGGCCCCGGACCCGCCGCCGGCGTCACCCGAGGCGCTGGTGCCGGGCACGGCTCTGGGGCTGGACGCGCACCGGTTCGTCGCCGACCGGGCGGGGGAGTACCTCGCCGACGTGCGCGAGACGCTGCCGCTGTACCAGGCCCGGCAGGTCGCCCATCCCGGCTGGCTGCTGCGCGACGCCAACTACGTGCTGTCGCGCAACGTCGTGCTGGGGCCGTGGATCCATGTCGAGTCGGTCGTGCAGCACCACGCGGCCGTGGGCGACGGCGAGGTGGTCGCCACCCGGGCGACGGTCACCCGCGAGTGGGAGCACAAGGGCCACCGGTTCGTCGAGCTCGACGTCGGAGTGCTCGGGGGAGACGGCGGCGTGGCGGCTCAGATCCGCCACACCGCCATCTACCGGCCCCGCCGCCACCGCGCCGCCGCCCCGGGCTGACGGCCGGCGCTCAGCCTCAGCTGCAGCGGATCGTGCCGGTCGTTCCGGCGGGCGTGCCGCCGGTGCCGGCGCCCGATGTCGCCGCGAGGTCACCGGTGCCCCGGCCGGCGACGATCGTCCAGGTGCCGGGCGCGGCGCCGGTGACGGGGTCGAGCACACCCTCCTCGAGCATGATCAGCGTCCCGTGGCCACAGCCGGCGACGTCGCCGGTGAACTGGACCACCGACTGGCCCTGGTAGGTGCCGTCGCTCATCAGCACCGCGCTCCCGGCGGCGTAGGCGGTGCCGGTGAGGTCGCCGCTCACGGTGCGGATGGCGCGGAACGTCCCGGCGCAACGGGCCGGATCGGTCGGGTCGCAGGCGCTGTCGCCCCCCACGATCTGCACCGTCGAGTCGAACGCGACGGGCCGGGTCCCGTGGCCGCCGTCCGGCGTGTCGGCCAGCGTGGGCGGGGCGCCCGCCACCAGCAGCAGCGTCCCGGCGGTGATCCCCAGCCGGCGTGTGAAGTGCGATCCCATGGCTTCCTCCTCACAGGTGCTCCTCCGCCGCACGGTCGCGCCGTCCGGTCGCACGCCGGTCTCAGGACGGTCGCAGCCGGCGTTGGTACGGTGGCGCCGTGTTGGTGCGGGTCCTCGGGCAGTCCCGTACCGCAGACGACGCCGACCCCGCGGCGTGCCTGCGGCCGATGGAGCGCCGGCTGCTGGCCGCACTCGCGGTCCGGCGACCGTCCGCCGTGTCCGTCGACTCGCTGGGCGATGCGTTGTGGGGCGGCGACGCCCCCGCCTCGATGCGCAAGACGATCCAGAACAACGTCCTGCGCGTGCGGGCCAAGCTTGGCCGGTCGGTCGTCGAGACCGTCGAGAACGGCTACCGGCTCGGTCCCGACGTCGCGCTGGACATCGAGCGCTTCGAGGACGCGGTCCGCGCCGCGGAGCGGTCGAGGGGCGGCTCGGTCGCGTCGTGGGACGCGGCCTTGGCCTGGTGCGGGGACGCCCCCCTGGCCGAGCTGGGCCATTGGTCCCCGGCCGACGCTCGGCGGGTGCAGCTGGACGAGCTGTGGCGCTCCAGCGTCGAGGCCCGCTGGGAGGCGGCGCTGGTGGAGGGCTCGCCCGGCGACCTGATTCCGGAGCTCGAGGCGCTGGTGGCCGCCGCGCCCCTGCGCGAGCGGCGGTGGGCCCTGCTCCTGGTCGCGTACCAGCGTGCCGACCGCCGGGCCGACGGCCTGCGCGCGTTCGAGCGCGCCCGCCACATCCTGGCGGTCGAGATCGGGGTGTCACCCGGGCCGGAGCTGGTCGAGGCCTACGAGTCGCTGCTCCGGGACAAGGCAGCCGCCCCGGTGGCGGGCCGGCCCGATCCCGTCTCCCGATCGGACCGGCGGCGGGACGAGGCCCTGGCGGCCATCGAGCGGGGCGATCACCGGGCTGCCGTGGCCGCCTTCATCGTCGCGGCCGGCCTGGCCCGGGATGCCGGCGATCTCCGCCGCTTCGCCGAGGCGGCGCTGGGGGCGGCCGGTGACGGCTGGCGCACGAGCCTCGACGCCACCGGCGAGACCGTGTCATTGCTGGCCGAGGCGGTCGAGAAGGTCCCGGTCGGTCCGACCCCGTTGCGGTCCCGGCTGATGGCGCGGCTGGCTGTCGTCCGCAGCCATCACGTCCCGGATGCGGAGGCCGAGGCGGACGCGGCCCGAGCCCTGGCCATCGCCCGGGCGCTCGGCCAGCCGGACCTCCTGGCCGGCGCCCTGTACGCCCTCGCCGTCATCGTCTGGGATCCGCGGCGGCAGGACGAGCACTGGGCGTGGGCCGACGAGCTGATGACGCTGGCCACACAGGATCCCCTCCAGCCCTGGCGACGGTGGGCGCTGCCCATCGTGGCGCGCCTGCGAGTGACGGACGGGGACGTGGCCGGCGCCTGCCGGGCGCTCGACGAGTTGGAGGCCGAGGCCTCGGCCTGTCGCGATCCCGTCGCCCGGTTCTCCGCCTCCATCGTCGGGGTCCTGCGCGCCACCGTCGCCGGCGACTGGCCCGCGGCGCGGGCGGCGGTCGCGGTGACCCGGGCGCGGAGCGACGTCGTGGATGTCGAGCCCGGGGACACGGCGCTGATGGAGATGGGGTACCTCGGCATCATCGACCTCCTGTCGGGGCCGTCGCAGGTGCGTGCCCCGGCTCCGCTCGATTGGCCGGTCCCATCGATGGCGCTGGCGGTCAAGGCCGCGCACGCCGACGCGCTCGCCCGGGTCGGTCGGCTCGACGAAGCCGCGGCGGAGCTGACCGCCATCGGGCCCGAGGCCGTGGCCGGCGTGGAGCGCGACGGCTACTGGCTGCCCACGCTGTCGATGCTGGCCGACGCCGCCTACCTCGCCGGTAGCCGGGCCCTGGCCGACGTGGTCCACGAGTGCCTGCGCCCGGTGGCCCACATGACGATCGTCGATCCCGGCCTGTGCTACCGCGGCACCGCAGCCCACGCCGCTGGGCTTGCGGCCACGACATGTGGGCGACTCGACGCGGCCCGCGACCTCCTGGCCGCGGGCCTGGCCCGCCACCGGGAGCACGGCTCGCCGTGGATGACCCAGCGCTCCGAGGACGCCCTCAGCCGGCTCGCAGCTCGCGCTTGAGCACCTTGCCGGAGGGGTTGCGGGGCAGGGCGTCGAGGAAGGTGATGGCCCGGGGGACCTTGAACCGGGCGAGCTGGGCGCGGCAGTGGTCGAGGAGGGCGTCGGCGGTGGCGGCGGCCCCCGGGCGCAGGACGACGAAGGCCACCGGGACCTCGCCCCAGCGCTCGTCGGGCCGGGCGACCACGGCTGCCTCCAGCACCGACTCGTGCTCGTAGAGCACGCGCTCGACCTCGGAGCCGGCGATGTTCTCGCCGCCCGAGACGATCATGTCCTTGAGCCGGTCGACGATCCAGAGGTAGCCGTCCTCGTCGCGCACGCCGATGTCGCCGGTGTGGAACCAGCCGCCGGCGAAGGCGGTGGCGGTGGCTTCGGGGTCGCGCCAGTAGCCCTTGAACACCTTGGGGCCTCGCAGCACGATCTCGCCCCGCTCGCCCGGCGGCACCGAGCGCTGATCCTTGTCCCACACGTCGAGCTCGAGGTAGAGGCACTCGCGGCCCACGCTGCCGAGCTTGGTGACGATGCTGGCGCGGTCGAGGAAGGTGTCGCCGGACACGGTCTCGGTCAGGCCGTAGGCGTCGGCGAACCAGGCCGACGGGAAGGTGCGCTGGATCCGCTCGATGAGCGGGATCGGCATCTTCTCGCCACCGTTGATGATCACCCGCACCGACGAGAGGTCGCGCTGGGAGACGTCGGGCAGGGCCATGATGGCGTTGACCATGGCGGGCGCCAGCCACACCGTGGTCACCCGGGAGCGCTCCAGTTCGTCGACCACCTCGGCGGCGTCGAAGGCCCGGTGGATGATGACCGTCGCCCCCGCGGCGATCAGCGTCGTGGTGGTGAGGTCGAGGGCGCCGACGTGGTAGAGCGGCCCGCAGGCGAGCCCCAGGTCGGCGGAGGTGAAGCCGAACTCGACGAGATGGGCCATGTTCTTCCACGCCAGGTTGGCGTGGGTGAGCATGACGCCCTTGGGGCGGCCGGTCGTGCCCGAGGTGTACATCAGCCGGTGGATGTCGTCGGGCGCGGCGGGGACCGGCTCGACGCGGCCGGCCGCGATGCGGAGGTCGGGGAGGGCGATCCAGCCGTCGGCGGCGGCCGGCGAGATGCACGCCCGCAGCAGCGTCGCCTCCAGGCCCTTGGTCGCCTCGCGGCCGAGGCCGAAGAGGGCTTCGTCGCACACCAGGGCACGCGCCCCTGAGTGCTCCAGGATGAAGCGCACCTCGGGCGCCGCCAGCCGCCAGTTGACGGGCATGGCGATGGCACCGAGGTAGTTGGCCGCGAACACCGTCTCCACGAACTCGGGGCAGTTGTAGGCGAGGAGGGCCACGACCTCGCCCCGGGCGACACCTCGCTCCGCCAGGCCGGCGGCCAGCGAGGCGGCGCGCTCGGCCATCTGCCCGTAGCTGATGGTCTCGCCCCGGAACACGGTGAGCGCCTGGTCGGGAGTGCGGCGCGCATGGTGGGCGAGCACCGCGAACCAGTTCATGTCCGCCTGCATCGGCTCTGTCATCGCGGCTTCCCCTCGCGCAACGTGGTCCAACGGGTGTACCGACCGGTCAGGCTATTGATAGCGTCGCCCCGATGCCCATGGCCGAAGCGACCGGTGGTTCCCGACGGAGGGCCAGCTGGCAGGCGCGCCGCGACGCCATCGTCGACACGTCCGCCGGCGTGTTCGCCCGGCAGGGCTACCACGCCACCGGCATCGCCGAGCTGTGCACGGCGAACGGGCTGGGCAAGGGCGCGCTCTACCACTACATCGGCTCCAAGGAGGAGCTGCTCGCGGCCATCCACGACCGGGTCATGGACGAGGTGGCGAGCGGCGCCGCGCGAGTGACCGAGGCCGGCGGGTCGCCGTCGCAGCAGCTGGCCAGACTCGGCGACGAGCTGCTCGACGTGATCCACCGCTACCCCGACCATGTCTGGGTCTTCCTGCACGAGTTCCCGGCGCTCACCGGCGAGCGGGCCGAGCGGTTCCGCAAGCGGCGGCGCGCCTACGAGCGCCAGGTCGAGGCCGTCCTGCGCGAGGGCGTCGAGACGGGGGAGTTCCGCGCCGTCGACCCCTGGCTCGCGTCCCGGGCATGGCTGGGCATGCACAACTACACGTACCTGTGGCTGAAGCCGGGCGGCCGGCTGTCGGCCCGCGCCGTGGCCCAGCCGTTCGCGGACATCTTCCTGCACGGCATCCATCAAGGCGCCGAGTAGCCGCCGTCGACCACCAGGGCGGAGCCGGTGGTCCAGCGCGAGGCGTCGCCGGCGAGGTACGAGTACACGCCGGCCAGGTCCGAAGCCGCGCCCAGCCCCAGGGGATGGCGGGCCGCGATGGCGTCGAGCGCCTCGGGCGGGAGGTCGTCGTGGATGGCCGACCGGAACGTCCCCGGGCACACGCAGTTGACCCGGATCCCGTCGCGGGCGTACTCCACCGCCGCCACCTTGGCCAGCTGGATCACCGCTGCCTTGGTGGCGCAGTAGGGCGCGGCGTGCGACCACGCGGTCAGGCCGGCGACCGAGGCGGTGAGCACGATGGAGCCCGAGCGCTGCGGGCGCATCACCGCCACCGCGGCCCGGATGGCGTTGACCGCGCCGAGCACGTTGACGCGGAAGGCGCGTTCCCAGTCCTCGGTGGCCAGGTTGTGGATCCGGCCGTTGGGCGACAGCACGCCGGCGTTCTGGACCAGCACGTCCAGCCGGCCGAAGCGCTCGGTGGCCCGCGCCACCACCGCCTCGACCTGGGCCAGGTCGCTCACGTCGGCCAGCACGGTCTCGACCGCGCCCAGGCCGTCCACGGTCGCCGCCAACGAGGACTCGCTCAGGTCGCTGACCACCAGGTCGGTGTCCGGCTCGCTCGCCAGCCGGTGCGAGATGGCGGCGCCGAGGGCCCCGCCTGCGCCGGTGATGGCGATGACGCGCCGTGGCGCGCTCATACCAGCAGGTAGCCGCCGTCGACGCTCAGCACCGTGCCGGTGACGAACGCGGACGCGTCGGAGGCCAGGAACAGGTAGGCGCCGGTCAGGTCGGCGGGGTCGCCCCAGCGCCCTTGCGCGGTGTGGCCGGTGATGGCGGCGGACCGCTCGGCATCGCTCTTCCAGGCCTCGGCCAGCGGCGAGTCGAACCACCCCGGGGCGACCACGTTGACGGTGATGCCTTGGGGCGCCAGGTCGAGGGCCAGCGCCTTGGCCAGTCCCACCAGCCCGGCCTTGGAGGCGCTGTAGGCGGCCAAGCCCCGGCGGGGCCGCTCGCCCAGCACCGAGCCGGTGAAGATCACCCGCCCGCCCTCGCCCATGACCCGGGCGGCGGCCCTGGCCCCGAGGAACGCGCCCGTGAGGTTCACCTCCAACACGTCGCGCCACCGCGAGGCGGGCGTCCGGCGGGGGCCGGCCACGACGGGCGAGATCCCCGCGTTGCCGATCCAGACGTCGACGCCACCCCATTCGGCGACGGCGGCATCGGCGACCGCCTCGTTGAAGTCCTCGTCGGTCACGTCCCCGCTCAGCACGAGGGACGGCCCGGGGAGCGCACCGGCCACGGCCTTCAGATCCCTCTCGGCGCGGGCCACCAGCGCCACCGACGCGCCGCCCCGCGAGAAGGCGTGGGCCACCAGCGCGCCGAGGCCCCGGCCCGCCCCGGTGATCACCACCCGCTTCCCCGCCACGTCGCCGGGACCCGGGAACGTCTCGGGGATCTCGATCCGGTCGGCCATCACCCTCCTTTGTACCGATCAGTACACTAACGGCTCCATGAGCACGCCTGGCGACCTGGTCGAGATGCACCGCCGCATGCTGCTGATCCGGGGCTTCGAGCAGCGGGTGGCCGCCCTCTACCGCGACGGCGAGGTCCCCGGCTTCGTGCACCTCTCGATCGGCCAGGAGGCGGCCGCGGTGGGGGCGTGCTGGCCGCTGCGCCCGACCGACGTCATCACCTCGACCCATCGGGGCCACGGGCACTGCCTGGCCAAGGGCCTCGACCCGCTGGGGATGTTCGCCGAGCTCATGGGCAAGGACCAGGGCACCAACCGCGGCCGGGGCGGCTCTATGCACATCGCCGACCCCAAGCTGGGGATCTTCGGCGCCAACGGCATCGTGGCCGCGGGCCTGCCCATCGCCGCCGGCGCGGCCACCGCCGCCCAGTTGCGGGCCGACGGGAGCGTGGCGGTGGCGTTCTTCGGCGACGGCGCGCCCGCACAGGGCGCGTTCCACGAGGCGCTCAACCTGGCGGCGGTGTGGCGGCTGCCGGTCGTGTTCTTCTGCGAGAACAACGGCTACGCCGAGTTCTCACCGGTGGCCGGCCAGCACGGCGCCCCGCTCGCTCGGCGGGCCGCGGGCTACGGCATCCGCTATGTGGCGGTCGACGGCAACGACGTGGTCGCCACCGCCGCGGCCATGGAGGACATCGTCCTCGCCGCCCGCGCCGGGGAGGGCCCGGCCGTGGTGGAGGCCGCCACCTACCGCTGGCACGGCCACTACGAGGGCGACCCCCAGCGCTACCGGTCACCCGAGGAGGTGCGGGAGTGGGAGGCGCGCGACCCGTTGCTGGCCCACGAGCGCCGGCTGCGCGAGGCCGGGGTGGCCGACGACGAGCTCAAGGCGCTGGAGGCGTCGGTGGCCGCCGAGCTCGACGGCGCGGTCGAGGCGGCCCGCCGGCTCAGTGCCCCGGCCGCGGCCACCGTCCACGATTTCGTGGTGCGGGCCCGCCCGGCGCGCCCGGAGCCACCGGCGCCGCCCGAGGACGCGCCGGTGTTCCGCACCATGGACGCGGTCCGGGCCGCCCTGGAGGCCGAGCTGGAGGCGGACGAGCGGGTGTTCGTGGCCGGCATCGACGTGGGCGCGGGCGGCAACGTCTTCGGGCTCACCCGCGGGCTCGCCGATCGGTTCGGCGCGCGGGTCCGCGACACGCCGATCTCGGAGACGGCGATCATGGGCGTCGGTGTGGGGGCGGCGATGGCCGGGATGCGCCCGGTGGTCGAGCTGATGTACCTCGACTTCCTGGGGGTGTGCTTCGACCAGCTGCTCAACCAGGCGGCCAAGCTGCCGTTCATGACCGGCGGGGCGGCCGAGATGGGCCTGACCGTCAGGACCCAGTTCGGCGCCGGGCGATCCTCGGGCAGCCAGCACTCGCAGAGCCTGGAGGCGCTGCTGGCCCACGTCCCGGGCCTGACCGTGGTCATGCCGTCCACCCCGGCCGACACCTACGGCCTGCTGCGGGCGTCCATCCAGGACCCGAACCCGGTCGTGTTCATCGAGCACCGGCTGCTCTACGGCCTGAAGGGACCGCAGCCGCCGGCTTCCCACATCGTCCCCCTCGGCCGGTCGGCGGTCGTGCGCCCGGGGACCGACGCCACCGTCGTGTCGGTCTCCCGGATGGTGCACGAGGCCCTCGCCGCGGCTGGGCAGCTCGCCGGGGAGGGGATCGAGGTCGAGGTCATCGACCTGCGCACGGTGGCGCCGCTCGACATGGCGCCCGTGCTCGACTCGGTCCACCGCACCAGCCGGCTGCTCGTGGCCCACGAGGCGGTGGTCCCGTTCGGCATCGGGGCCGAGATCGCGGCCACCGTGGCCCGCGAGGCGTTCTGGGACCTGGACGCGCCGATCGAGCGGGTCGGCGCGGCTGCGACCCCGCCGCCCTACGCCCCGGAGCTGGAGCGGGCGTGGCTGCCAGGGCGCGACGAGATCGCCGCCGCCGTCCGGCGCCTCGTAGCCGCGTAGTCAGCAGCCCAGCGCCCGGGCGATGACGAGGTGCTGGATCTCGTT
>DASRJN010000440.1:0-7517 GCA_035649455.1 Acidimicrobiales bacterium | reverse complement strand
GCCGCTCCGGGAACAGCAGAGCGACGACCAGGTAGGCGCCGATCAGCACCGCCAGCACCAGCCCGACGACGTTGTCGGCGGTCACGCCGTCACCTCCGCCGGCGGCGCTTCCGGGGCCTCTTCCGCGGTCTCGACCGCGGGTACCTCGGACTCGTCGGACCCGACGATCCGGGCGCAGGCCCGGACGTAGAGCGCCGCGAGAGCGAAGAAGCCGACGGTGACGAGGACGAAGATCAGATCCTTCATCGGTTGCTCCTGGCGTGATGGGCGGGAACGGGGACCAGGACGGTGATGACCCGGGGGTCCCCGTCCAACCGGGCGGCGATGCGGGCGGCGGTGCCGTCGTGTCGGAGGCGGTGCCAGCTGGTGGCGGGCAGCAGGCGGCCGGCCACCACCACGACGTCACTCACCGCGCGAGCGAGCTCGCTGCGGACAAAGGCGGCTACGCCGCCCGCGACGTCAGCGTCGTCCACGATGACCAGAGGCTCGGGGTGCTCGGCCGCCATCCAGGCGAGGCCGAGGGCCCGAGCGCTGCCGTCGTCGTCGGCCACGTGAAGCGCGATCCGCCGGCCCGCGGGCGTGCGCCGGGCCACCTCGAGGGCGGCGGTCACGCGTCCGTCCATCGCCCCGACGGGCACGATCACCAGCCGGGAGGCCGTCACGGCTCCACCCACAGCAGCGGGTTCAGGAGCACCGGCCGGTCGTAACGGCGGACGGGCATGCCTTCCACGGCCAGCCGGTGCCCGATCTCGACCCCCGCGAGGTGGTGGCGACCGAAGAAGACGACCAGGAGCGAGCCGGTCGGATCCTCGAGCTCCACTTCCAGCACCGGCCCGCCGGTCCAGCGGGTGGCACGGACGACCGACACCGTCCCCCGCACCGCGGCGCGCCGGCGGTAGTGGACCGACCCGATGGGCGTGAGATCGGCGGGCGGGTTGAGGGTGTCGTCCCAGTCGCGGGTGAGCGCTTCGGACATGCATCCGTCGTACCGCCGCCCGCCCGGCGTCCACTATGGCCTTCACTGGCTCTTAGTGCGCCTGACCAGGTTCTTAGCGCGTCCTTCACGCGCCGGGGAATGATGGAGGCCGGTGACCGCCACCGAACATCCGTCCGGCAGCCTCCGCATCTACCTGGGCGCGGCCCCGGGCGTGGGCAAGACCTTCGCCATGCTCAGCGAGGGGCGCCGCCGCCGCGAGCGCGGGACGGACGTCGTGGTCGGCTTCGTAGAGGCGCACGGCCGCGCCCAGACGGCCGCGGAGCAGGGCGATCTGCCGGTGGTGCCGCGCCGCATGGTCGAGTACCGGGGCACGGTGCTGCCGGAGATGGACCTCGACGCGGTGCTGGCCCGCCGGCCCGAGGTGGCGCTGGTGGACGAGCTCGCCCACACCAACGTGCCCGGCTCCCGTCACGCCAAGCGCTACCAGGACGTCCAGGCGCTGCTCGACGCGGGCATCGACGTGGTCACCACCCTCAACATCCAGCATCTGGAGTCCGTCACCGACGTGGTCGAGCGCATCACCGGCGTGCGCCCGCGCGAGACGGTCCCCGACGAGGTCGTGCGGGCCGCCGAGCAGATCGAGCTGGTCGACATGACCCCCGAGGCGCTGCGCCGGCGAATGGCCCACGGCAACATCTACCCGGCCGAGAGCATCGACGCCGCGCTGGCCAACTACTTCCGCCCCGGCAACCTGGCCGCCCTGCGGGAGCTGGCCATCCTGTGGATGGCCGACCGCGTCGACGACGAGCTGGAGGCCTACCGCGACCGCCACGGCATCACCGAGCCGTGGGAGACCCGCGAGCGGGTGGTGGTGGCCGTGACCGGGGCGCCCACCGCCGGCCCGCTCATCCGGCGGGCGGCCCGCATCGCCCAGCGCACCCGCAGCGACCTGGTGGGCGTGCACGTGCGCACCGACGACGGCCTGGCCGGCCCGAGCGACGAGGTGGACGAGCAGCGCCGGTTGGTCGAGGAGCTGGGCGGGACCTACCACGAGACCGCGGGCAACGACGTGGCCGCCGCCCTGGTCGACTTCGCCCGGGCCGAGAACGCCACGCAGCTCGTGCTCGGTGCCAGCCAGCGGTCCCGGCTGGCCGAGCTGGTCCGCGGGTCGGTCATCAACCGGGTCGTGCGGCTGTCGGGGCCGATCGACGTGCTGGTCATCTCGCGCGACCCGGACGAGGCCGTCGAGCGGGGCGTCCCGCCGGTGCGCCGCCACCCCGCGGCGCTGGCTCCGCGCCGGCGGCTGCTGGGCTGGCTGCTGGCCGCGACCGGCCTGATCGTGCTCAGCACGGTGCTGTCCCACACTCGCGAGCACGTGAGCCTGCCCAGCATCCTGCTCCTGTACCTGCTGCTGGTGGTGCTGGTGGCCACCGTGGGCGGGCTCGCCCCCGCGCTGGTGACCGCGGTGGTCGGGTTCCTGCTGGTGAACCGGCTGTTCACGCCGCCCATCCACACCTGGACCATCAACCAGCCCGAGAACATCTTCGCCCTCACGGTGTTCCTGGCCGTGGCCGTGGTGGTCAGCGCCCTGGTGGCGGCGGCCGCCCGCCGCTCGGCCGAGGCGGCCCGGGCCGCGGCCGAGGCCGAGACCCTCGCCGGGCTGGCCGGGACCGTGATCGAGCCCGACCCGCTGCCGGTGCTGGTCGACCACCTGCGCCGCACGTTCGGGCTGCGGGGCGCGGCCTTGCTGCGCGAGGCCGACGGGGGCTGGCAGGTGGAGGCGGCCTCCGGACCCGAGCCCCCGACCGTGCCGGGCGGGTCCGACCAGACCCGCCCGCTGGGAGGCGGCCTGGTGCTGGCCCTGCGCGGCGGTGGCCTGGCGGCCGAGGACCTGCGCGTGCTCAACGCCTTCGTGGCGCAGCTGGCCGCGGCCATCGACCGCCGCCGGGTGGGCGCCCAGGCGGCCCAGGCCGCGGCCTTGACCGAGGCCGACGAGCTGCGGTCCGCCCTGCTCCAAGCCGTGTCGCACGACCTGCGCACGCCGCTGGCCGGCATCAAAGCGTCGGCCAGCAGCCTGCGCTCTGGTATCGACTGGTCCGAGGCGGACCGCGACGAGTTCCTCCGCACCATCGAGGACGAGACCGACCGGCTGGCCACGCTGGTCGGCAACCTGCTGGACATGAGCCGCATCCAGGCCGGGGCCGTCGCCCCCGTCACCCGGGCCGTGGGCCTGGAGGAGGTCGTGCCCGCAGCGGTCGCCGGGCTAGGGCCCCGGGCCCAGATCGTGGACGTGGCCGTGCCCGAGTCGCTCCCCCCGGTGGAGGCCGACCCCGCCCTGCTGGAGCGGGTGGTGGCCAACCTGGTGGACAACGCGGTGGCCCACTCGCCCCCCGACGCGCCGGTCCGGGTGGAGGCGGGCGAGGTGGGCGACCGGGTGCTGCTCCGGATCGTCGACCGGGGCCCGGGCATCCCCGCGTCCGAGCGCGAGCGGGTCTTCCAGCCGTTCCAGCGCACCGGCGACCGCCGCCGCTCGCCCCGCGGTGCCGGCGTCGGCCTGGGCCTGGCCGTGGCCCGCGGCTTCACCCAGGCCATGGGCGGCGACCTGGTGGTCGACGACACCCCCGGCGGCGGCACCACCATGGTCCTCGACCTGGCGGTGGCTCGGTGACCGCGGGCACGAACGGGCGGGTTCTGGTCGTGGACGACGAGCCCCCCATCCTCCGGGCCCTGGGGACCAACCTGCGGGCCCGGGACTACACCGTCGACCTGGCCGCCACCGGCGAGGAGGCCCTGGCCCTGGCCGCCCACCACCGGCCCGACGCCGTCATCCTCGACCTGGGGCTGCCCGGGATCTCGGGCATCGAGGTGGTCGAGGGCCTGCGGGGCTGGTCCGCCGTGCCGATCATCATCCTCTCGGCCCGCGGCGCCGAGCACGACAAGGTGGCGGCGCTCGACGCTGGGGCCGACGACTACGTCACCAAGCCCTTCGGCATGGACGAGCTGCTGGCCCGCCTCCGGGCCGCGCTGCGCCGCAACGCCCCCGCGCCCGAGAGTGCGCTGGTGGAGACCGACGACTTCACCGTTGACCTGGCGGCCAAGAAGGTGAGGTCCGGGGCGGGGGAGGTCCGGCTCACCCCGACCGAGTGGGGCCTGGTCGAGGTGCTGGTGCGCAACGCGGGCCGGCTCGTGTCCCAGCGCCAGCTGCTCCAGGACGTCTGGGGCCCCCAGTACGGCGAGGAGACCAACTACCTGCGGGTCCACATGGCCCACATCCGCCGCAAGCTGGAGCCGGTCCCCTCCCATCCCCGCTACTTCCTCACCGAGCCGGGGATGGGCTACCGCTTCGAGGGTGCGCGCGCCTGATCCCGGCTCGGAATGCTCCCGGGCGCAAGGAGCACACCGGAGCAGAGGAGATGGCCGGTGAACCTGACCCAAGCGAGCGCGCTCCTGCTCCAGCAGCAGGAGCCGGCCGCGGCTGACCCCGGGGCCCGAAATCCAGGCGACATGCTCAACGACTTCTTCGCGTCCAACCCCTGGCTGACCGCGATCATGGCCGGCGTCGGGGTGGTCCTGATCCTGTGGGTGATCCTGCGGGCCATCTGGCAGGCCAAGGAGGAAGGCACCGGCCGGGCCGGGCTCACCGCCGTGCGCGGCGCGCTGCTGGCCATGCTGCTGTTCATCCCCAGCCTGATCGGAGAGATCGCCAGCCTCGCCTACACCGGGGTCACCGCCGTGGCCGACTGGTTCTTCGGACTGCTCGGCTGATCCCGGGTCCCGGCGGACCGCTGAGGGAGCAAACATGCCCGGCACCGGCCCGACCATGGTCTGTTTCAGCGAGGCGACCCGCAAGCCTGCGTGGCGCATCCGCCGCGGGGCCATCAACATCCCCGTGCGCCAGGCCGCCGGCTTCATCGCGGGTGCCCTCGTGGCCGCCCCCATCGGGGCGGCCCTCACCGCGCTCGCGGGCTCGTGGACCTTCCTCACCGGCGCCTGTGCCCTGGGCGCGGTGGCGGGGGCACTGACGGTCACCGCCCGACCCGGCGGCGAGCCGCTGCCCCACTACCTGTGGCGCGCCCTGTGGGCCCGCCGGGCCCGGGTCTCCTACCGCGGGCGCAAGGGCCGCCTCTACGTGGGACTGTGCCCCGTCCCCGTCGACGAGATCTCCCGCGGCGACACCGTGCTCCTCCGGTCCTCGGCGGTCGAGGTCAACCCGAAGCTGGTGGGTGAGCGGGGCGAGTTGCTCGATCGGGGACGACGGTGAGCCGCCCCGGCCCCCGCTCCCGGCTGCGCTTCGGGCTGTGGGCACTGCTGCTCGCGGCGCTGGTCCTGCTGGGCGCGGCGTCTCCTCTGGGGGCGTCGACCGACGGCCCCTCAGGCTTCGCCGCGCCCGTCGCTCCGGTCCAGGCGGCCACGGGCAGCCCGAACCCCTGCGTCGGCGACGCGGTACAGGGGATCGGCGAGTGGGACTGCCTGCCCTTCTACCGCTGGGCCAACGAGGCCGACAGCTTCACCTCCAACTTCGGGGCCACCGAGATCGGCGCGGCCAACGTGATGCAGCCGCTGGTCACCTTCCTCTACGGCATGGCCGGCCTCATGTGGCGCCTGCTCCAGTGGGTCACCCGCACCGCGCTCGCCTTCGATCTGTTCAACCGTCGCAGCGGCGGGAGCACCACCCCGGTCGCGCTCCAGCCCATCGACGCCGGCTTCGCGGCCGCGGCCGACATCGTGCTGTCGGGGATCGGGCTGGCGGTCCTGGCCATCGCCGCCCTGGTGGTGGTGGGCCGCGCCGCTCGCAGCAGCGACACGCCCCTGCGCGACCTGGCCCGGCCCTTCCTGTGCTTCGCGGTGCTGCTGGTACTGCTGGCCCGCTCGGCCCCCGATGGTGCGGGCGGGGCCCAGGCCGGCAGCCCCGCCTGGTTGGCGGAGCGGGGCGTGGGCATGTCCAACCTGGTCGCCGACCAGATCAGCCAGGCCGCGCCGCGCGCGTCCTCGGGGGAGACACCCGAAAACCTGCTCGACTGCAGCTACTACGTGAACGCGCTGCGCGGGTCCTTCGAGGAGGACGGCGACTACGGCGAGGACCTCGTCGGCTCGGTGGCGTTCCAGCCCCACCTGGCGTCGCTGATGTCGTCGCTGTGGGAGTCGGCCTACCTCGACCTGTGGATCGAGGCCCAGTTCGGCAGCGACCCGGTGCTGTCCCGGCGCGCCTATTGCCGGCTGCTGGAGGACAAGTCGGAGATCGCACCGTCCGACCAGGCCGCCATCCAGCAGGCGGCGGTGGCCGCCGAGGGCGCAACCCTGCCCGCGCCGGCCACCCAGGGCACGGCCCCGTTCGGCCGCTTCAACGACAGCAAGGACTTCCGGCGGGGCATGGTGGCGTGGGCCGTGTGCGGCTACTACTCCGACCGCGCCGGGCTGAAGGAGGAGTCCGGCGGCGCGCTGAGGGACCTGTCGGGCTCGGGGTTCTCGGTGAACCCCGAGTTCCGGCTCATGTGGAACCTCGGCTCGCCCCCGTCCGAGCTGGCCGAGGGCACCTGCTCGGACTGGTGGGGCACCGACGGCAGCGGCACCACCAAGCCCGACCCCCGCGGCACCAAGTGGGGCGTGCGCGACGGCGACGGCCCCTTCCAGTTCGGGACCGCCGACGACATCACCGAGGCGTTCACCGTCTATGACGACGAGCAGGTGGCCGAGGTGGCGGGATCCGGGTTCTCCGGCGTGCTCGCGCCCTACGAGGACGCCGACCGGGAGAACCTGCCCGCGGGCCGGGAGTGGGTGTTCGCCCTCAACGGCCACAGCCTGACCGGCGCGGTGCCCCACGCTTTCCTCGCCATCGTCATCGCCGCTGTGTACCTGTGGGCCATCGGCGGGCTGGCCCTGGGGACCCTGGTCGCCCAGTTCCTCACCGTGCTGGTGTGCGTGGCCCTGCCGCTGCTGCTCGTGGTCGGCATGTGGCCCACGGAGGCCGCGGGCCGCATCTTCAGCCGCTACCTCAAGATCGGGGCGGGGTCGGTGTTCGCCAAGGCGGTGTTCGTGTCGCTGCTGGCGGTGCTGCTCACCATCATCAGCGTGATCTCCCGGCTCGGCGAGCTGACCGGCGCCTTCGACGCGGCCGCCGGTGGGGGCGCGGGCTTCGGGGCCGCCATGCTCCAGGCCGCGGCGCCGCTGGTGGCCATCATCGCCATGCGCTGGGCGCTCAAGGACCTCGGCCTGGGCAACGTGTTCAGCCTGCGCGGCGCCATGGGCGTGACCGGCCGGCTGGCCCGGGGGGCGAGCGTGCCGGGCTCGTCGGCGGTGCGCGGCGCGGCCGCGGCGGCGACCGGGGCGGCGGTTGCGACGCGGCGCAAGCTGGAGGACCGGCGCCTGGCCCGCCACGCCCGCCGAGCCGCGGCGGGAGCGGGTTCCGCGGACGAGGGTGCCGACGGGGCGGCCGCGTCCGGCGGCGCCGCGGGTGCGGGCGCCGATGCCGGGACCGGGGCGGGCGAGGACGGTCCGGACGGAGGGGGCGCGCTGGGCGGCGACCCCTCGGAGGTGCCCGCCCTGCCGTCCGGCTCGGGCCCCCGCCGTCGGGCCGCGGCGC
>DASRJN010000439.1:0-3310 GCA_035649455.1 Acidimicrobiales bacterium | reverse complement strand
CAGATTTCGGTGGCTATGGCGGAGGGGTCACACCCGTTCCCATTCCGAACACGGAAGTTAAGCCCTCCCGCGCCGATGGTACTTGGCAGGAGACTGCCTGGGAGAGTAGGTCGCCGCCGGATTTCGCTTGAAGAGGGTCGCCCGAGGGCGGCCCTCTTCGCGTTTTCGGCTACGTCCGTCTCCCGCAACTTGGAAAGTAGGCTCGACCCATGGCCTCCCCCCCTCGACGCCCGGCCGCCGGCTCGGGCAAGGGCGCCCCCCGCCGGACGCGCGCCCAGGGCGGCCCCGCCCCCGACCGCGACCGCCGCCCCCGCTACGGCGCCGAACGCACCCAGTCCGAGCGCCCAGCCCCCGCCTCCGCCCGGCGCAAGAACCCACCCCGCACCTCCGCCCCGGGCACCTCCAGCCGCTCCGCCGGCACCTCCGGCCGCTCCGGCGGACCGACCCGTTCCGGCAGCCCCAGCCGCTCGTCCGGCACCTCCGGCCGCTCCGGCGGCCCGCCCCGTTCCGGGAGCCCCAGCCGCCAACCCGGCAGCTCCACCCGTTCCGAGAGCGCCGGCCGCTCGCCAGGCGGCCCAAGCCGTTCTGGGAGCCCCAGCCGCTCCGGCGGACCCAGCCGCTCACCCGGCAGTTCCACCCGCTCGGGCGGAACCAGCCGCTCCGGCACGGGCAGCCGCTACTCGGGCTCCAGCCGCTCACCCGGCGGCCCGACCCGTTCCGGCGGAACCAGCCGCCCGCCGGGCAGTTCGAGCCGTTCGCCCGGCGGCCCGACCCGTTCCGGCGAATCCAGCCGTTCGCCCGGCGGACCTACCCGTTCCGGCACGGGCAGCCCCGGCGGCTCGGGCACCGGCAGCCGCTACTCGGGTTCCGGCCGCTCCGGCGGACCCAGCCGCCCGCCGGGCAGCTCCGGCCGTTCGGCCGGGGGGGCCAGCCGCTCCGGCACGGCGAGCGCGGGCCGTTCGGGCACGGGCAGCCGCTACTCGGGCTCCAGCCGATCCGGTAGCGGCGACCGTGCTGGCGCGGGCAACCGTGCGAGGCCGGACCGGGGCCAGGGTCGGGGCGCGGCCGGCCGTTCTGCGCGGCCGGCGTACGGCGCGGACCGGGACCAGGACCGGGAGCGGAAGGGCCAGGACGACCGGTACGACGACCGTGAGATGCGCGGTCCGCGGCGTTGGGGCGGGCTGGCGCGGCGGGGGGCCGGGCGGGCCACCTCGGCCTCCGATGCTTGGCGCTCCGCAGGGGCGGGCCGTGACCGTGAGCGTGAGCGCGAGCGGGCCGACGGCAGCGAGGGCGAGCACGAGGCCGCGTGGCAGCCGGAGGAGTGGATCGACGAAGGCGAGCTGCGGGACGAGGCCGCGGGCGCGGTCGGCCGCAGCCGGGCCCCCAGGGAGCCGGCCCCGGCTCCGGATCGAGGCCGGTCCCGGGCCGGGCGTAGCCGGGCCGAGCGGGCCGCGGCCGAGGAGGAGCTGCGCGGGGCGGTGGCCCCCAACCGCATGGCCCGATTCGAGCAGCGGCTGGACGAGGCCAGCGACGCCTTCCGCCGCGAGCGCTACGAGGACGCCCGCCGCATCCTGCGGCCCCTGGCCGACCAGGCTCCCGGGGCCTCGTCGGTGCGCGAGCTGTACGGGCTGACGCTCTACCGCCTCGGGCGCTGGGCGCAGGCCCGCCGGGAGCTCGAGGCGTTCCGCACCCAGACCGGCTCGACCGAGCAGCATCCGGTGCTGGCCGACGCCAACCGGGCCCTCGGGCGGTACGACGACGTCGAGGAGCTGTGGGAAGAGCTACGGGCCGCCAGCCCCAGCGCCGAGCTCGTGGCCGAGGGACGCATCGTCACCGCCGGGGCCCTGGCCGACCAGGGCAAGCTGGAGGAGGCCATCGACCTCCTGGCCGCGGCCAGCAAGCCGACCAAGCGGCCCCAGCTCCATCACCTGCGCATCGCCTATGCCCTCGCCGACCTGTACGAGCGGGCCGGCGAGCTGCCCCGGGCCCGTGAGCTGTTCGGCCTGGTGGCCGCCAACGACCCCGACTTCGTGGACATCCAGGCCCGGCTGCGCGCCCTGCGCTAGGCAGCTGGAGCGAGGCTCGTCACGAAGCGTGGTCGCCTCCAAACATGGCCGAGCACCTCATCGTGCTCGGCCATGCGCCCCCCGGCGTCTTCCCCTCCTGACGTCTCGTTCTAGTCAAACATGACGTCAATTTCAACATGCGATCTCGGACGCGGTGTCCGGTCGAGAGCCGGGCACTCCGTCGTTACGAGTCGTCGTCCGTGACGATCCCGAAGCCGAGTCCCCAGAAGCCGCCGATCGACGCATTGGTCGGCGTCCGCAGCGCGATCACGATCACCTCGTCGGGCTCGTCGACGGCGTCCCCCTTGACGACTATGTCCGCGTACTGGCGTGTCCAACCCGTCGGGAAGGTCAGCGTTCCCGAGGCGGCGACGTAGTCACCCGCCGCGGACGACGCAACGCTGGGGTTGCCGGGCACGTCCACCGTCTGCCAGTTGACGGTCACGGTGGAGGCGTAGGGGTGGGTCAAGTCGAACGGGATGCGGATGACGCGGGTCGTTCCGCCGGCGCCTTCAGCGATCATCGGGGCTGCTGCTGCCGCCACCACCGGTGGCTTGAGGATGTCGGCCGCCGGCGGAAGGTGGAGCACCTGCCAGGTGTCACCGCCGTCAGTGGATTTGACGATGTCGTCCTGCGCCATCCCGAAGATCGTCCGGTCGCGTGCGTAGGTGGGCGAGAACTGGATCGGGTTCGCCACGGGCTGCTCGTAGTCGGTGATCAGGTGGTTGTCCTGGAGGAGCGAGGTCCCGACCGCGGCGAAGGTCGTGCCGCCGTCGGTCGATCTGTACAGCCCTTTGCCGAGCACGCTCACGAGGACCGTGTGGTCGGCGCCGTAGTTCGGTGAGACCGCGATCGCTTCGACGTTGCTCGAAGGCGACAGCGGGGCGGCGGCGAGCTTCGTCCAGGTCGCGCCTCCGTCACGGGTCACGAAGACTCCGCTGTTCGTACCGGCGAAGACAGTGCGGTCGCTCGGGTAGTCCGACGAGATGGCCAGCATCGAGAACCCCGCCGGACCCGTGGGCTGCCAGTGAGCGCCCACATCGTTGCTCTTCAGGATCCCGGTCGAGGTGCTGGCGTAGACGACCGGATCGGCGGGGAACTGGGGGCTGAGCACGAGCGTGCGGACCGGCGCACCGACGTTCGCGATCAGCGTCCAGGTGCCCGGCCCGCCACCCGAACTGGACCGAATGATGTCGCCTTGCCGCGTCCCGACGTAGACGGTCTGGTCCTGGGCATACGCCGGC
>DASRJN010000438.1:0-6399 GCA_035649455.1 Acidimicrobiales bacterium | reverse complement strand
ACCAGGTCTTGATGACCTTCTTCTCGCCCTTGGAGTTGAGGGCGTCGACCTTGCGGAGCAGGTGCTCGTCGACGAAGGGGCCCTTCTTGAGTGAACGCGGCACTTCGGTTACCTCCGCGAGCCGCGGGTACGGCGGCGACGCACGATGAGCTTGTCGGACGGCTTGGTGCGGGCACGGGTGCGGCCCTCGGGCTGGCCCCAGGGCGACACCGGGTTGCGGCCGCCCGAGGACTTGCCCTCGCCACCACCGAGCGGGTGGTCCACCGGGTTCATGGCGACGCCGCGGGTCTGGGGGCGGACGCCCTTCCAGCGGTTGCGGCCGGCCTTGCCCACCTTGACCAGCTCGTGCTCGGCGTTGCCGACCTCGCCCACCGTGGCGCGGCAGTCGATCGGCACCCGGCGCATCTCGGTCGAGGGCAGGCGCAGCGTGGCGTAGGAGCCCTCCTTGGCCAGCAGCACGACGGACGAGCCGGCCGAGCGGGCCAGCTTGCCTCCGCCTCCCGGCTGGAGCTCGATGTTGTGGACGGTGGTGCCCACGGGGATGTAGCGCAGCGGCAGGGCGTTGCCGGGCCGGATCTCGGAGCCATGGCCGGACTGGAGCCTGTCGCCCACCGCCACGTCGCGGGGCGCCAGGATGTAGGCCTTCTCGCCGTCCAGGTAGTGGAGCAGCGCGATGCGGCACGACCGGTTGGGGTCGTACTCGATGGCCGCCACGGTGGCGGGCACGCCGTCCTTGGTGCGGCGGAAGTCGATGATGCGGTACCGCTGCTTGTGTCCGCCGCCGCGGTGGCGGGAGGTCTTGCGCCCGTGGACGTTGCGGCCGCCGGTCGAGGACTTCTTGCCGATCAGCGAGCGCTCGGGACGCTCGCGGGTGACCTCGGAGAAGTCGGGGACGGTCTGGAACCGGCGTCCCGGGCTGGTGGGCTTGCGCTTGCGGAGTGCCATGTCGAGGCCTCTTAATCCTGGAACAGGTCGATCTCGTCGCCCTCGACGAGGGTGACGATCGCCCGCTTGGTGTCGGGACGGCGGCCCCAGGTGAACGTCCGCCGGTTCCGCTTGCGCTTGCCGGGCCGGTTGAGGGTGTTCACCTTGGCGACCCGGACGCCGAAGATCTCCTGCACGGCGTCGCGGATCTCGGGCTTGGAGGCCGAGGGGTGGACCTTGAAGGTGTAGACCCCCTCCTCCATCAGGGCGTAGGACTTCTCGCTCACCACGGGAGCGACGATGACGTCTCGCGCGCCTTTCACTTGTCGCTCCCCTCGTCGGCGGGCTCGGCGGCGGCCTTGGTGGCGGGCAGCGAGTCCTTGGTGAAGATGACCCAGTCACTTACGAGCACGTCGTACGCGTTCAGCTCGCCCACGGTGAGGACGTGGACCTCGGGGACGTTGCGCAGGCTCTTCCAGATGGCCACGTCGGCCTCGTCGCGGGTGAGCACGACCAGGACGCGACCCTCGACGCCCACGTTGCCCAGCACCGCCAGCGCGGCCTTGGTGCTCGGCTCGTCGATGCCCCAGCCGTCGAGCACGACGACCTTGCCGTCGGCCTGCCGGTCGGACAGCGCCGAGGCCAGGGCCAAGCGGATCATCTTCTTGGGGGTGCGCTGCGCGTAGCTGCGGGGCTTGGGGGCGTGGGTCACGCCACCGCCCCGCCAGTGCGGCGCCCGGATCGAGCCCTGGCGGGCGCGGCCGGTGCCCTTCTGGCGCCACGGCTTGGCGCCGCCGCCCCGCACCTCGGCCCGCGTCTTGGTGGACTGCGTGCCGGCGCGGCGGGCGGCCAGCTGGGCGGTCACGACCTGGTGCATGACCGCGAGGTTGGGCTCCACGCCGAAGTAGGCCTCGTCGAGGTCGACGTTGCCCTTGGACTTGCCGGCGGCGGTGGTCACCTTGATGCTGGCCATCGTCACTTCCCCTTGGCGGCCTTGGCCGCGTCGCGCACGAGGACGATCCCGCCCTTGGGCCCGGGCACCGAGCCCTTGACCAGCAGCAGGTCGCGCTCGGCGTCGGCCTGCACGACGGTGAGGTTGAGGGTGGTGGTCTTCTGGCCGCCGGTGCGGCCGGCCATGCGGGTGCCGCGGAAGACCCGGGAGGGCGTCGCACAGGCGCCGATGGCGCCCGGGGCCCGGTGCACCCGGTGGGCGCCGTGGCTGCCGCCGAGGCCGGAGAAGCCGTGGCGCTTCATCACGCCCGCGAACCCCTTGCCTTTGCTGACCGAGGTCACGTCGACCAGCTCGCCCGAGGCGAGCACGTCGGCACCGATCTCCTGGCCGACCTCGTACGCGCTGACGTCGTCGAGGCGCAGCTCGACGAGGCGGGTGCCGGGGTCGACGCCGGCGGACTCGTACTGCCCGGCGACCGGCTTGGTGAGCTTGGACGCCCTGCGGTTCCCGAAGGTCACCTGGAGCGCGCTGTACCCGTCGCGCTCCTGGGTCTTGACCTGGACCACGCGGCAAGGGCGCACGCGCAGCACGGTGACCGGGACGACTCGGTTGTCGTCGTCCCACACCTGCGTCATGCCGACCTTCTCGCCGACGATCGCTCTTGTGGCCATGGCGGCTACGTCTTTCTCTGCCTGGGTAAGTGGCGGGATTCACGCGAACGCTCCGCACGGGAATCCCCGGCGGAGCGCGTGGTTCGGTTGGGCCACATGGTTCCCGCGCGTGCGGGCCTACGTGGACGTCAGTTGGACAAGGACTCGACTACAGAAACTTGCGGCGCCAGGCGCGCGATCGTTGCGATCCGCGCCGCGCACGGCCTGGAAAGGATAGCCACACCCCCCACCAGAGTCCAACGTTCGCGGGACATGACGCGCGGTGGTGGAGAATTCACGTTATTGATCGCGGGCACCATGTCACTCCACTAGGGTGCCCGGCCATGGCGTTCGGCCGGAAGAAGCGCTCCGCGCGGGATCGCGACCCGTTCGTCCACCTGGCCGACGAACGACGTGCCGCCGAGGCGGAGACCTGGTTCCTCGAGCCCGACGACGGGCCTGTGCTCAATGTGGAGACCGGCATCTCCTCCAACCTCTCCGAAGAGGATCTGGACAACCCCTCAGGGTGAGCGTCCTGTACCTCCGCTAGTCACGGCGCTCGGGCTGGGGGTATCCCTCGCCGTCGCCGTCCCACCCGCGGGGGCCGGCCGCCCCCTGGGGATTCGCCCACGGCGGAGTCACTCGTAGGGGTCGTCGGGCGCGGGGACCGCGACCACGCTCGTGGCCGCGAGGACCGGGACCGCGCCGGCGTCGCTCCCACCCCCCGGTCCTAGCGTGCCCGTGACCGTGACCCAGGTGTCGCGCGAGGGCAGGCGGCCCTCGACGCCCACCACGCGGACGACGATCGGCGCGGCGTCGGCGGCACAGCAGGCGATCTGATAGCGGGCGAGCCGGAACCCGCCGCGGGCGTCGTCCGCCACGAACCCCGTGAGCTGGACCGACGCGTCGTCCAGCGTGCGGCCACCGTGGTCGAAGGCCCGCTGGCCGAACTCCAGGAGCGTCATCGGGACCGGCCCGTCGCCGGCAGCAAGCGGGGGGAACGTGGGCGCGCCCGCCCGCACATCGACCGCCGAGCCGCGGTCGACGCCGTAACTGCCGAGCGTCGGTGGGGCCACCAGCAGCAGCGCCGCGATCGGGGCCAGCAGCAGCCAGCCCACGCCGGGTCCGGAGCCATGCTCGTGACCGTCATCGTGAACCTCGACGGTCGCTGCCCCCCGCAGCGCGCGGACCACGGTCACGATCCCGAGGACGATCAGCGCGACGGCGGACACCACCAGCCAAGGCCCCAACCCGGCCCGGACGTAGCGGGTGTAGGTGCCGGTGATGGTCAGGCGTAGGAGCACGGCCCCGGCCAGGACGGTGATCGTGCCTCCGGCCGGGCTCACAAGAGCAGCCCTCCCACGAACACGCTGGCGCCGACCGCCATGACGAATGTCAGCGGGGCGAACCGCAGGGCGAACCGGCGGCCGAACGTCCCGGCCTGGAGGGCGATGAGCTTCACGTCGACCATCGGGCCCACCACCATGAAGGTCAGCCGGGCAGTGAGCGAGAACCCGGTCAGGCTGGCCGCGACGAAGGCGTCGGCCTCCGAGCAGATCGCCATGACGACCGCCAGCGCCGCCAGCGCCAGGACCGACAGTGCCCCGGCACCGGCCACCGCGTCGAGTGCGGTGCGCGGCACCACCGTCTGCAGGGTGGCCGCCGTGGCCGCCCCGATAATCAGGAACCCCCCGGCGTGGAGCAGGTCGTGCTGGGCGGTCGCGAACAGCACGGCCAGCGGGGGGTCGTGGTCGGCGTGGTGGTCGTCGGGGTCGGGCCGGGCGCGGTCGACCAGGTCATCGCGGCCGCGGCGCGCCCAGAGCAGGCCGACGGCGATGGCGGCGGCCAGGCTGGCCAGGAACCGGGCGAGGACAACCTCGGGCCGGCCGGGGAAGGCGACGGCCGTGGCGACCAGCACGACCGGGTTGATGGCCGGAGCCGCCAGCAGGAAGGCCAGCGCCGCGGGCGCCGGCGTGCCCTGGGCCACCAGCCGGCCGGCGATGGGGACCGAACTGCACTCGCAGCCCGGCAAAGCCACGCCCGCGGCCGCCGCGGTGGGTACGGCCAGCACGGGGCGGCGGGGCAGCAGCCGCGGCAGCAGACCGGGCGGGACGTAGGCGGCGACCAGCCCGCTCACGGTGATCCCCAGCACCAGGAAGGGCATGGCCTGGACAGTGATGGCCACGAACACGGTCGCCCAGTTGGCGACGGCGGCCCGGTCGAGCAGGTCCTGGAGCACCGGCCGGCCGAGCGCGGCGAGGAGCACGACCCCGGCCACCACCGCGACCCCGAGGTCGCTCCGGCGGCCGGGACGGCCGTCGGACCCGGGCGCAGCTGTCGGCCGCTGGGTCGTCGTCGGCGCCGGCTCGTCGGCCACGGAGCGGACCATGGCTGGCGAGCGTAGCCACGAGGCCCGCCACCGCGACCATGGGTCTTCGCCCGCCGCCCGCCGGTCGTTCACCCGTCGGTCACGCATCGGCGGCCGAGATGAGGCAGGCTACGGATGCTCGCATGCACTATCCGGAGGAGGGGCGCGATGGCGGACATCAAGGTGCGACGCTGGCGTAGGACGTGGACGGCGCAGGTTGCGGTGGCCGCGCTGGCGCTGGGGGTGGTGCTGACGGCGCCGCTGGCCCGCTCCGATGGGAACGAGGCCGGGGCGATCACGATCTCGGGGGCGCGGTCGCTGTCCGACCGGGTGGTGGTCAACTTCGGCCGGGAGGCCAAGCCCCAGGCGAAGACGACCGACGTCCACCTGCTGGCCTTCAACGACCTGCACGGCAACCTCGAAGCGGCCGGCAACAACATCTACGGCCAGTTCGCCGGAGGTGCCGCGTACCTGGCCAAGGCCGTCAAGGACCGCCAGGCCCTCTACGGCGACCGGCAGGCGACCGTGTTCGCGGGTGACAACATCGGCGCCAGCCCCCTGGCGAACGGGCTCTTCTTCGAGGAGCCGATCACGATCGCCAGCAACCTCATGAACGTCGACTTCGCGTCGGTCGGCAACCACGAGTTCGACAAGGGCCGCACCGAGCTGCTCCGCATCCAGAACGGTGGCTGCAACCCGGCCGGCTGCACCGCAGCGCCGTACACGCTGCCCGACGGATCCACCACCAACGTCTTCCCGGGTGCGGACTTCCAGTACCTGTCGGCCAACGTGGTCGTCGACGCCACCGGCAGGACGCTCCTGCCGGCGTTCGCCACCAAGCGGTTCCGCGGCGATACCGGCCCGCAGTTCGAGGTCGGGTTCATCGGGGAGGTGCTGGAAGCGACGCCGACGATCGTGACACCCACGGGAGTGGCCGGCCTGACGTTCCAAGACGAGGCCGACGCCGCCAACCGGGCGGTGGCGCAGCTGAAGAGGCAAGGCGTGAACACCTCGATCCTCGTGATCCACGAGGGCGGCTTCCAGACCACGGCGGCGCTCAACGGGTGCGCGGGCAACCTGGCCGGCAGCGCCATCGCCGATATCGCCAGCCGGCTGGACCCGTCGATCAAGGTGATCGTCTCGGCGCACACCCACGCCGAGTACCGGTGCACGATCACGGCCGGTGGAGTGACTCGCCTGATCACGAGCGCGTCGTCCTTCGGCCGGATCCTGACCGACATCACGCTCACGGTGGACAACAAGTCGGGCGAGCTGGTCCAGGCGGAGGCGACCAACACGGTCGTCGCCAACGCGCTCAACACCCCGGGGCCCGGGGTCGTCCGGATCCCGGATCCCTCCCGGGAGGACCCGCAGGTGGCGGCCGTGGTGGCCCAGTACGTCACGGCGTCGGCGCCGCTGGCCAACCAGGTCATCGGGCGGATCCAGGGCGACCTGACCCGCACGGGCACGCTCCAGGGCGAGTCGGCGCTGGGTGACGTCATCGC
>DASRJN010000437.1:0-2445 GCA_035649455.1 Acidimicrobiales bacterium | reverse complement strand
GGCGGGCCATTGCCCCCCAACGAATGACAACGCTAGTATTTGACGTACTAGGACCTTGCCTGGGGTGCGGCAGGGTCCACACGGAGGCCGCTTGAGCATGGATATCAAACGAGTCTTTTTGCTTGTCGCAGCGGCGTTTCTCATCCTGTCGGTGTGGAACAACCCGACCGCGACAGCCACGGCGTTTGCCGACTTTCTCGGGACCGTAGGCAACTTCCTTCAGGATGCCATTGACAAGTTCACCGAGTTCTTCCGGGGCCTGACCGCGTGACGCCATCGCGCCGGCGCCGGGGCCGGCGCGATGACGATTACAGCGGAGGCGATCTTCCGCCGTTCTCGCCTCAGGATCCCTATGCCACGACCGGTGGTGGCACGGCCACGGCCACCGCTGCACCTCCGGACGTCGCGACCGAGGTCCCACCCGGGTTCTTCCGGCGCGTCGGCCGGCGCCTCGATGACCTGCGCCGCAACGTGCTGCCGCTCCCGGACGAGGTGATCGACCAGTACCTCGGGCATGGCGAGCGGACGATCCACAGCGACCACCCGTCGCTCCAGGCATTCATCGTCCAGAACACGATCCTCTTCCTGGTGCTGTTCGTCATCGCCGTCGTGTTCTTCGGCTTCTCATTCAACGGATCGCTGGTCACCGCCGGGTTCGTGTTGCTGCTGTTGAGCATCGTGATGCTGTTCCTCGTGCTGAGGCGCCTGCGCGAGCGATACACGAGCTACGTGGTCACCAACGTGCGCATCATGCGCATCTCGGGCGTGTTCTCCCGCCGGGCCCATTCGATCCCGTGGGTCCGCGTCACCGACCTCACCTATGAGCAGACCCTGTGGGGGCGGATGTTCGGCTTTGCCACCCTCCACATCGAGTCCGCCAACGAGGAAGGGGGCCTCCGGGACCTCGAGGGCGTCAACGACCCGGTGAAGTTCAACCGGTACGTGGTGGACATGGTGGTGGCCAAGCAGGGCCCGACCGCCCCCGGTTGGGAGGAGCAGGGCGAGCCCGCCCCCTTCGCCAGCGCGCCCAAGGCCGGCCTGTTCGACCGCTGGATGGACGCCCGCCGGCAGCGGAGGTCCCAGCGGAAGAGCGCGCGGCGGGCCGAGCGGGCCGAGCGGGCGCGCCAGGCCCAGGAGGCCGAGCAGGCGCAACGGGCCGATCCGACCCAGCAGGCCTGGGTGCCCGGCCGCGAGCGGCGGCATCCCACGGCGCCGGTGCTGACCGACATCTCGCAGGAGATGGGCGGCGAGGTGGTCGTGGGCGACCCCACGCTCTATGAGCCCGAGGCCGACGAGTCGGGCGAGACCCGCGACCCGACCGCGTCGGGCGACTACGACTTGGACGACTACGGCGACCAGGACGGCGGCACCGACGACGGCCTGCCCTGGCGCCGTTAGGCGGCGCCACCAGGCGCTCCGGCGCGCTCAGGCGTCGAGCCGTGCGATCACCCGCCGGAACGCCGCGGCTTCCCGGTGATCGACCGCGATCCGGAACAGGACGGCGCGCAGGAGCAGCTGCTCGCCCTGGCGGCGCAGCAGCCAGTCGACCAGCTCGTCGCCCGCGCCGTGCCAGGCAACGGCGTCGGCCACGACGATGGCGTCGGCATAGTCCGGCGGTCGCCAGTACGGGCTCACGTCGATCACGGCCGGCGGGAGCGAGTCGTGGAACAGCACGTTCCCGCCGAGGTCCCCGTGGATCAGCTGGCAGGCAAGATCGACCGGCTGCCGGCGGTCGAGCAGGGGCCGCGCCACCTCCGGAAGGTCGGCGGCGAGCTCGCCCCAGGCCACGCGGTCGGCTCGGGCCCAGCGATGCGACGCCACCAGCGCGGGCGACCACGGGACGCCGGCCACGCGGCGATGGAAGCGCTCCGACACGTCGAGGACCGCCTCCCACTGGCCGGTTCGGTGCTGCCCTGGCACCCACTCCCACGCGGCCCAGCCGTCGACGACCCAGCGGCCCGTCAAGGAGCGGACCGGGCGGACGATGCGCAGGCCCGCGCCGGCGTCGAGGCCGTCCAGGGTCGTGGCCAGCCACTCGGCCTGCGCCGGCTCTCCCGCCGGCTTCAGCACGATCGGGCCCGCCCGGAACGCGTCTCCCTGGCCCCCTGCGAGAGGTTGCGGGTCGGCGACGCCGTACGCGGCCAGCACCGAGTGCGGCGGCCTAGGTTGCTCCACGAGCACCTTCCGCGCGATGGGGATCCCTGCTGGGGGGAGGCTCGCGATCGCGAGCGCGCTCCTGCTGGCGGCGGCGGGCAGAGGCGATGGGGAGCACATCGACCCGGAGACCGAGCGCGTCACGTCGACCGCGCATCATGCCGTCCGCGCGCGAGCGGGCGTCAGGCCAGGGCGCGGCTGTTGAGCGCGGTGAGCCGGTCGCAGGCGTCGACGTACTCGGACACCAGCCGGGCCACCACGTCGGCGGTCCGCTCGATGCGGTTCATCTGG